>JBJFFZ010000131.1:0-8285 GCA_051892195.1 Anaerovoracaceae bacterium | reverse complement strand
AAGTGAATGAATTGTACATTTACAAAATATCTGTACTATGCTGTTTTCAATGTGCGACTCACTTCCGATTTCGGCAGCGAGCTTTTTTATATTAACACCCACAAAAGTGCATGTCAACATCTTTTTTGAACTTTTTTCATTCAATTTCTCTGCTCTCGCCGGTTGTCCGTGCGCTAGCTGAATAATATTATCAAAACATTTTTTTCATGTCAACCGTTTTTTTATCAAATATTATCACACTTTGAATATTATCGGAAATGCCGTGGCATACTACGTTCTGACTGCTCCTGCAGAAAAATTTTTGCTTTTTGTCTGCGCCGGGGCGCAGCGCTCTGCGGGACAGTTCCATTACAATAAAAATCAGGGAGGAAAATGATTTGATCACTACATTCTTCAGAACGCTGCTTCTGTTTCTGCTTGTTCTGTTTTCTCTCCGGGTCATAGGAAAAAACAGTCTTTCTTCTGCGGGTCCTTTCCAGATCGTTATGATGCTCATGATCGCGGAGATCGCCTCCATTCCCATCGAGTCTCCGGACACCTCCATTTTTAACGGAATCGCAGCGATCGTAATGATTGTTTTTTTATATGCACTGTCCGAGGTTCTCTCCAGCAAGAGCGAAAAGATCCGGATTCTCATTAACGGCAGGCCTTCCCTGCTGATCGATCACGGGGCAATTAACTACAAGGAGCTGAACCAGTCCAAAATTACCGTCTCAGAGCTGATGGAAATGCTTCGTCTCAAGGATGCGCCTTCCGTTTCCGACGTTCTTTACGCGTGTCTGGAAACAAACGGAGAGCTGAGTGTCATCCTGAAGCCGGAAAAATCTCCGGTTACGAGGGAGGATATGAAGGTTTCTGTTCCGTACCGGAATATGCCCTGCATCCTTGTAGCGGACGGGGTTCTTTATCAGGAGAATTTCGACGCCGCCGGCGTCACGCAGGAAAAATTCCAGAGGGCAATGAAAAAAAACGGGGTTTCCGGGATTTCCGATGTTTTCGTCTGCTTCTGCGACGAGACCGGACGTCTGCATTTTTACATCAATAACGGGGAACCTCTCATTACACCTCTTTCTCAGGGAAAGGAGGAGCTGGTATGAAGGCACTGATTATTACCTTTCTCATGGTGGTGATTATGGCACTGTTCTGGGTGGGATTTACGCTTTACACGGAAAACACCACAGACGTACTTGTGAGTTCTATGAATGCGGTCTACGCCCAGACCATGTCAGGGCAGCCCCAGGCTGCCGGTATCAGCTGCAGGAAGTTTCTTTCAGACTGGGATCAGTACAGCAAGGTCTACGGTCTTTATTACGACAATGTCTGCGTTCACGACATTGAGCTCTCCGCCAAGCGGTGCCTGGGATATATTGAGGCAGGCGATTCATCTCTGATCCTTGGGGAATCGGCCAGCATTATTTCTCATCTGGAGCTCCTGAAGGAAGCCGACCGGATCCGGGCCTTCAATATCTTCTGATGGCCGGGGCCCTTAATAACCGAAACCCTGAAAAACGCCTTTAAAAGATACCTTTCTATCAATTCATTTGTATTATTGATTTTATTGCCGGTCAACGATATTTCTGTTTACCGGGACACGCTCCTGTGTTACACTGAAGCTGTAGAGTAAATAATGCGCGTTGACTTTATGGTCTGGAGTGCTTCAGGATGGGATGTTGCCTGATGACGAAAAGCCTGGCTTACGGTGCATTATTGCATCCGCTGCTGCATCATGGAGCCTTTTCTCAATGGTGCGGTATTGCCGCACCGTTTTTGTGCGCTTATTTGTGGTGTCCGCAATTCTGCGGCATCTGCTTTCGCTGTACATGTATGAGAAAGGGTTTTTTTATGCAATCAAAACAGAAAAACTATCTTACTATTGTGATCAGTGTCGCGTTTCTCATCGCACTGGATGTGATCCTTACGCGTTTTCTGTCCATTCAGACACAGTTTCTGCGCATCGGCTTCGGGTTTCTTCCCATTGCCATTGCGGGGATTCTGTACGGTCCCTTCTGGGGCATTGTCTGCGGAGCAGTCGGGGACATTCTCGGGATGATCATTTATCCTTCCGGAGCCTTTTTCCCGGGATTTACACTTACTGCAGCACTGACCGGCGCCGTTTTCGGCTGGATTCTTTACAACAAAAAAATATCTGTTTTGAGAATCCTCCTGGCATCTGCCATCGTCTGCATCGGGCTGAACCTTCTGCTGGACACTCTCTGGCTGGACCTGATGTACGGCTCCGGTTACTTTGCCCTTCTTCCTGCCCGCATTGTCAAGTGCGTCCTCAACATCCCGATCTATACAGTTCTCATCGCACTGATCTGGGGCAAGGGGCTGTCGCGTATCCCTGCATTTCGCACCGCCGGAGACGCCTGATTCCGTCTGATCAGAATCACATTTATACGCATACCAAAAAAGAGCAGTTTTCCTGCTCTTTTTTTTCGCTTTTTATTCTATTCGATGATTTCGTACATGGTCGGCGAGGTCTCTTTTGTCACATGCTCCAGAAGCTGAAGCACTCTCGCCTTTACTTCCCCGTTGCCGAACCGGATCAGTATCACATCCCCCGGCTTCACCTCGCTGCCGGGCTTTGCCGGCTTGTCATTGATAAAAACCCGCTCCTGCTCGCAGGCATCCTTTGCCAGAGTTCTGCGTTTGATCAGCCGCGAGTTCTTCAGAAATTTATCGATTCTCAAACTGTTCACCTCTTTCAAAAAAAGAGCCGCGGCCCAAGGCTGCAGCTCTGATCTCTCCATTTTATCCCGTTGATCCCTAAATCCAAACGAACAATAAGTTTTACTTGTTTACAGCGTCCTTTAAAGCCTTGCCTGCCTTAAATACAGGAGCTGTAGAAGCAGCGATTTCAATTGTTTCGCCAGGCTTTCTTGGATTTCTGCCCTGTCTTGCTTTTCTTTCTCTTGTTTCAAAAGTACCAAATCCGATGAGCTGAACCTTGTCGCCGTTCACCAGGGCTTCTTCGATACTTCCGATCACAGCATTTACTGCAGCCTCAGAATCCTTCTTTGTGAAACCAGTCTTTTCTGCAACAACTGTAATTAACTCTGCCTTATTCACGATAATAACCTCCTTGGTATACTTGCCTAAGTCAATAAACCTAACTATATCGAATCAGGCATTCATAGCCCCGTATTTTACGGAACAATTCTTACATAATTCAAATCTTCTGTCAATAGAAAAAAAGACAGAAATTGTTCATCTTGAAAGGGAATTGCCCTTTTTAACTGCTTTCGAGATAAAAACTATCTCTTTTTCAGCCTTGCTGCCACTGCCGCCAGTTTCTTTCCCTTCGGCAGCATCAGCAGCTCTTCCTCCGAAATTCCGTCCACTGCAAGAATCAGCACGCCATAAGTGACGACGCCTCCGGCGACCCCTGCAACTGCAGCGAGGGAATTGCCCGCAAAGCCGCTGAGCAGACGGTACAGAATCCATACCACAGCGCCCATTCCCACAGATGCAAGACCAGGCTTCACATAAGTGAGCATGAAATTGAACTTTACGCCGGTGTACCTTCTCACCGCCATGAGATTCAGCATGGATGCAACAAGGTATGCGCACACCGTACCGGCGGCAGCGCCCTTGACATTGATAGACGGAATCCCCGTCAGAACATAGGTGATCACAATTTTAAACACAGCTCCGATGCAGAGATTCTTTACAGGAATCATCTGCTTGCCGATGCCCTGCAGCATGCCGGTCAGGGTCTGCACGGAAGAAAGAAAAATCACGCCCACAGCAAGAACCGCCAGACAGCCGGAAGCGCTGACCGCACTCTCTGCCTTTGCCGGATAAAGGAGCAGCATGATCGGCTGCGCCAGAACCAGAAGGCCCACTGCGCACGGCATTCCCACCAGCATGGCAGTCCGCAGCCCTAACGTAATGTTCTTGTGCAGGAACTCCGTATCCCGGGTCTGGTGAGCAGCGGCAATGGCAGGCACCAGACTCATGGCCACGCTCTGGGTCAGAACCTGAGGGAAATTGATCAGAGGCGCGGCAAAGCCGGACAGCTGTCCGTACAGATCGTTGGCCTGCTCCCCGGTAAAGCCTGTTTCTGTCAGTCTGCGCATTACGATCACAAGATCGATGTTTGTCATAATCGGCATAATCGCAGCGCCGATGGTAATAGGAACCGCAATAATAATAATTTTTTTCAGAATCGCACCCGACGCCTCTGCTGCGCCCTGCGCAGGGGAAGCCGCAACATTCCTGAGAATGGAATTCCGCTGCTTCAGGTAGATAATGAAAATGGCCAGCAGGCCGAACACCGCCCCGGCGGTGGCTCCAAAGGACGCTCCCGCAGCTGCATAGTGGAGACCGTACGGCACCAGAATCAGCGCCATGGAAAGTCCTCCGATGACGCGGAACAGCTGCTCAAAAACCTGGGAGGTAGCCGTAGGCGTCATATCCTGAAGTCCCTGAAAATATCCCCGAAAGGATGCCATCAGCGGGACAAAGAACAGGGCCGGTGCAATGGCCCGCATTGCATAGACCGCCTCCGGTCTGGCGTACATTCCCACAATATAAGGCGCCCCGAAAAACAGGATTCCGCAGCAGACCACCCCGATCACAAAAAGAAGGCGGAAGGAAAGCTTAAAGATCCTGTATGCTTCTCTGTGGTTTCCTTCTGCAGTCCGTTCCGATACCAGCCGGGCAATGGCCGTAGGAATCCCTGCCGTAGACAGGGTCAGCAGAAGCACATACACCGGATAGGCCGTCTGATAATAGCCCATACCGGTATCGCCGATGATATTTGCCAGAGGAATCCGGAAAAACGCTCCCAGAACCTTGATAATAATTCCTGCCACACCCAGTATGACAGCCCCTTTTAAAAATGTCTTTTTTGCCATCTCATAAACCCCGCTGAATCAAACTACAGTGCGGACAGAATATTTCTGCACGCAGCCTCTGTTTCGGCAACTGTTTTTTCGATGTCAATGGTCAGGAAAATCCCGTCCTTATACAGCACTCTGCCGTCAGACATAGTCAGGACCACATCGCTTCCGGATGCACTGTACACAAGGTTTGTGGCCAGATCGTGAACCGGCTTCATATGCGGTACGGAAATATCCAGAACGATCAGGTCCGCGCGGTTGCCTTCCTTCAGCCGGCCGCAGTCATGTCTGCCCTGGGCGAGAGCCCCGGCATAGGTGGCTGCATAAATGGTTTCCTTCGGAGTGATCAGGGTAGGATCCCCGTAAGCCGCTTTGTTGAGAAGCGCAAAGAACTTCATTTCCTCGATGAAATTCAGGCTGTTGTTGCTGGCAACGCTGTCTGTTCCGATAGCAACATTTACGCCCTTTTCCAGGAGCCTCGGAACATTGCAGATCCCGCTGGCAAGCTTGAGATTGCTTACAGGGCAGGAGGCCACCGTCACGCCCTTCTCCCGGAGAATGTCCATATCCTCATCTTCCACCCACACGCAGTGAGCCGCAGTGGTATTTGTATCAAAAGCCCCCAGATCGTTCATGAGCTGAACCGGAGTTCTGCCTCCGTGTCTCTGCTTGCATTCTTCGTGCTCAGACCTTGTTTCGGAAATATGAACGTGCATGTTGATGCCCCGTTCCTTCGCAAATTCTGCTGTTTCGCGGATGCTGGTCTCTGTATTGGTGTATTCTGCATGGATGCTGGCATCCACCATGATCTTTCCGTCATCGGCCCCGTGATAGTCCTCAAAAAGCCGTTCCGCTTCCCGGAAGCGTTCGCCGTCCCGGATGGAGCCCTCCTCAAAGCTGGTGATGCTTCGTGAGATATTTGCCTTTGCTCCGCTTTCCACCACGGCTCTTGCCATATCGTCGCAGAAATAATACATATCGCTGGAGGATACGATGCCGAAGCGCAGGGATTCTGCCATGGCAAACAAAGTGGAGTAGTACACCGCATCGGAATACAGCTTATCCTCGAAAGGGAAGATTTTTGTATTGAGCCAGTCAGAAAGGGCCAGGTTTTCTCCGTAGCCCCGCATCATCATCATAGGGCTGTGGGCGTGAGCGTTATAAAACGCAGACATGAGAAGCTTTCCCTCTCCGTTGTAGGTTTCTCCATAATCCTCTTCCGGACGTTCCTCCCCGATGTACTCGATCAGTTCATCCCTGACGCCTACATACATGCCTCTTCGGACTTCCAGTTCCTCATCCAGAATCGTTATATTTTCAAATAACATAATAAGTTTCTCCTTGTACTTTCTGCTCTGCTTCCCAGGGTCCATCCCGCAAAAATGCCCTGACAATGAACCCCCGCGGAAAAGACCGCAAAGGGTATTTTATCATATACGAACCGAAAATCAATAGCGGCAGCTCACGCTGCCAGAAGGAACGCAAGGTGTACCACCATGGCGGCAACCCATGCGATGACGCACTGTCCGGCAACCACAAAAGCCGCCATTTTCCGTCCCAGCTCTCTGCGGATGGAGGCGATGGCCGCAACGCACGGCGTATACAGGAGACAGAAAACAAGGAGTGCTGCTGCTCCTGCCGTATCCATGGCCATTCCGATGCCCTCTGCTCCAAAGAGGATGGAGATGGTGGATACAACGCTTTCCTTTGCAATAAACCCTGTAATGAGTGCAGTGGAAATCCTCCAGTCTCCAAATCCCAGAGGTGCAAAAACAGGGGCAATGATTCCTGCCGCCCAGGCCAGAATGCTCTGGGAGGAATCCGTCACCGCGTTGAAGCGGAAATCGAAATTCTGAAGGAACCAGATCACAATCGTTGCAATAAAGATAATTGTAAATGCACGCTGCAGAAAATCTCTCGCTTTTTCCCACAGCAGGCGCAGGACATTGCCTGCCCCCGGCATCCGGTAATTTGGAAGCTCCATGACAAACGGCACCGGTTCCCCGGTGAACAGGGTTCCCTTCATCACAAGGGCCATGAGAATTCCCATAAGGATTCCGGACACATACAGGATGATCATAACCAGCGCCTCATGGTCCGGGAAAAAGATCCCCGCAAGGAACACGTAAATCGGCAGCTTGGCGGAACAGCTCATAAACGGAGTCAGCAGGATGGTCATTTTCCGGTCCCGTTCGGAAGACAGGGTTCTGCTGGCCATGACGCCGGGAACCGTGCATCCGAAGCCCACCAGCATAGGCACAATGCTTCTGCCGGAAAGCCCCAGCTTTCGCAGAAGTTTATCCATGATAAAGGCAACTCTCGCCATGTACCCGCTGTCCTCCAGAATGGACAGGAAGAAGAACAGGGTTACAATGATGGGCAGAAAGCTCAGAACGCTTCCCACTCCGTTGAAAATTCCGTCGGAAATCAGGGACCGCAGGGTCTGGTTGACGCCAGAGGCGTCGAGAAGGCCGTCTACGGCCCATGCCGCAGCCTGGATTCCTGCTTCCATGATATTCTGCAGAAATGCGCCCACAACGTTGAAGGTCAGGAAAAAGATGATTCCCATGATGAGGATAAATGCCGGAATGCCTGTATATTTTCCTGTGAGAATCCGGTCTATGCGCCCGCTGCGGATTCGCTCTCTGCTTTCTTTCGGCTTCACCACGGTACGGCTGCAGGCCTTGAGTATGTAACTGAACCGCATATCCGCTATGGCAGAGGTCCGGTCCATTCCCCGCTCCTCCTCCATCTGGGCCACCATGTGCTCGATGGTTTCGCATTCATTGGTGCTGAGCTTCAGCCGGTTCAGCAGACTTGTATCCCCTTCCGCCAGCTTGCTTGCCGCAAAGCGCACCGGAATACCGGCTGCATATGCGTGGTCGTCGATGAGGTACATAATGCCGTGAATGCAGCGGTGCACTGCGCTCTCCCTGGAATCTGACCGGCAGAAATCCACCTCCCGGTGGCGTTCCTGGTACTTTGCCACATGGATGGCGTGATCGATCAGCTCTGCGATTCCCTCGCCCTTTGCTGCAGAAATAGGGATCACCGGTACTCCCAGAATATCCTCCAGCTCGTTGATATGAATGGCGCCGTTGTTTTCCCGGACCTCATCCATCATATTGAGGGCCACCACCATGGGAATGTCCAGCTCCATGAGCTGCATGGTGAGGTACATATTTCGTTCAATATTTGTGGCATCAAGAATGTTGATAATGCCCTTCGGTTTTTCCTCCAGAAGAAAATCCCGGGTCACGATTTCCTCGCTGCTGTAGGGCGACATGGAATAAATCCCCGGCAGGTCTGTGATCAGGGTTTCCGGATGTCCCTTGATGACCCCGTCCTTTCGGTCCACGGTCACCCCCGGAAAATTTCCCACGTGCTGGTTGGAGCCGGTGAGCTGATTGAACAGGGTGGTCTTTCCGCAGTTCTGGT
>JBJFFZ010000130.1:0-2115 GCA_051892195.1 Anaerovoracaceae bacterium | reverse complement strand
AAAGGGCGATTGCAGCGCCCGGTTTTCCGGCAGAGCCTGTTGTGATATTGGTTTGAGAAAGGATACCCGACTGAACCGGAGAAGGTTTCAGGGCGGAACCGGAAAGGAAGGAAGCTCGGAAAGAAACCCGGGCTTTTGTACAGAAAAGGAGAGGCGAAGATGGCAGAGTATAAAGACATAGAAACCGCCGTGATCCACGGCGGAATATACGGAGACCCCCTGACGGGGGCGGTGAACGTTCCCATCTATCAGACGTCCACCTATGAACAGGAGAGTCTGGGACATCATAAGGGCTACGAGTACTCCAGAACAGGCAATCCCACGAGAGCCGCGCTGGAAGCTCTCATCGCAGAGCTGGAACATGGAAAGGCAGGATTTGCCTTCGGCTCCGGCATGGCGGCCATCACTGCAGTCCTCAGTCTTCTGAAAAGCGGGGATAAGGTGATCATCTCAAAGAATGTGTACGGGGGAACCTTCCGGGTGCTGGATAAGGTGTTCAAAAACTTCGGCATTACATATTCCATGGAGGACACTGCGGACCTGGAGAGGCTTGAGGCAAAGCTTACCCCGGAGGTAAAGGCCATTCTCATCGAAAGTCCCGCCAACCCGCTGCTGACCGTAACGGACATTGCAGGCATTGCGGCCATCGCAAAAAAGCACGGAATCCTGTCCATAGTGGATAACACCTTTATGACACCTTACCTGCAGCGCCCTATCGAGCTTGGCATCAACATTGTAATCCACAGCGCCACAAAGTACCTTGGAGGCCACAGCGATGTGGTGGCCGGTCTGGTGGTGGTGGATTCAGAGGAGCTTGCGGAGCAGCTGGCATTTATTCAGAACGCCACGGGAGGCGTTCCCGGTCCTTTTGATTCCTTCCTGCTGATCCGGGGCATCCGGACCCTGGGGGTGCGGATGGACCGACACGTGGAGAATGCCCGGAGAGCAGCAGAATTTCTGCAGCAGCACAAAGCCGTCAAGAAGGTTTATTATCCGGGGCTTCCGGATGCCCAGGGAGCGGAGATTACTGCCCGGCAGGCAAAGAACGGCGGCGCCATGATCTCCTTTGAGCTTTACGAAAACTATGATATCCGGGAATTTTTCAGCTCCCTGAAGCTCATCGCCCTGGCGGAAAGCCTGGGCGGCGTGGAATCTCTGGTCTGCCACCCGGCATCCATGACCCATGCATCCATTCCGTACGAAACCAGACAGAAGGTGGGGATCACCGACGGGCTGATCCGGCTGTCTGTAGGCATCGAAAGCATTCAGGACCTTCTTGCGGATCTGGCCCAGGCCATGGAAAAGGCAGAAAGGTGAGGGTGGAACCATGAACTATTACAATTCCATGCAGGAGCTCATCGGAAACACGCCTCTGGTGAAGCTGAACAATCTGGAGCTTCCGGAGGGGGTTCAGCTCTTTGCAAAGCTGGAGCTTTACAATCCGGCAGGAAGTGTCAAGGACCGGATCGGAAAGTACATGATCCGGGATGCAGAGGCAAAAGGCCTTCTGAAGCCGGGAAGCACCATCATCGAGGGAACTGCCGGCAACACGGGGCTGGGGGTGGCCTTTGCAGCCCTGAACCGGGGATACCGGGTGATCTTCGTAGTTCCGGAAAAATTTTCCATAGAAAAGCAGATTCTCATGAGGGCGCTGGGGGCGGAAATCGTACATACGCCGGAGGAGGATGGCATGCTGGGGGCTTCTGCAAAGGCAGAGGAACTGAAAAAGGAAATACCCGGCTCCGTCTCCCTGCAGCAGTTTAAGAATCCCGCAAACCCGCAGGCCCACTACGAAACCACCGGGCCGGAAATCTACCATGCTCTGGACGGCCAGATCGACTACTTTGTGGCAGGGGCCGGCAGCGGAGGCACCTATACCGGAATCATGCGGTATCTGAAGGAACAGAACCCGGAAATCAGGGGAATCCTGGCAGATCCCGTGGGCTCCACAATGGGCGGGGGTATCCACGCCCCGTACCGCATTGAGGGCATCGGCAACGACTTTATCGCAGACACCATGGATATGTCCCTGGTGGATCAGGTAATAAAAATCAATGACGACGAGGCCTTCGAAGGCTCCCGCCTTCTGGCATCAAGGGAAGGAATCCTTGCAGG
>JBJFFZ010000129.1:29417-31888 GCA_051892195.1 Anaerovoracaceae bacterium | reverse complement strand
CCACCCCCGCCGGGTCCGGCGGGGGTGGCGGCGCTCTGCGGTCAGCCGCGGCTGCGGCTGCAGCTGCAGTTGCCTTTATTCCTGATGCTGCAGATCGGATTCCGGTTCCGCCCGGGAGACAATGCGGAACAGAAGGAAGGTTTCGTACCGGTCGTCATTCTGGTGGATAATGGTTTCTGCGTTCATCTGCGTCATCATTTTTTTGATATTCTTGACGCCGAATCCGTGGCTGCCGGAGTAGTCGGCCAGCTCGTTGATGCGGTTGCTGATGTGG
This sequence comes from Anaerovoracaceae bacterium, assembly GCA_051892195.1. GTDB lineage: Bacteria > Bacillota > Clostridia > Peptostreptococcales > Anaerovoracaceae > CAKQOE01. Next base: position 31,614 of record JBJFFZ010000129.1, on the reverse strand, counting down.
AGGATCACTTTTTCGTTTTCAGTAAACAGGCTGATAATGATCGGGGCTGCAGGGTCTGCGTATTTTGTAATGTTGGACACCAGGTTGTCGAAGATCCGGATCGTATAGTCCGGATTTACCATAATGCTGGCGTCTTCCATTTTCAGGTCGATCTGGGAGGTGCAGCCTTCCGCCGTGAGGAATGCGGCCATGTTGGAGAGCTGATCGTAGAAGACTTCGTTCATGGTCAGTGTTTCCAGCGGAACCTCGGCGTTTTTGTCCATAAGGAAATAAGAAAACATCTGGTCGGACAGGTGCTTCAGCTCAGACGCCTTGAGGTATGTTTTTTCTACGTATTCGTCGTGCTCCTCTTCGGTCTGATAGCGCTTTTCCCGGAGCATTCCCAGATAAACCAGCAGAGGCGTCATAGGGGTCCGCAGGTCGTGGGACATTTCTGTAACCAGAAGCTTGCTGTCTTCCTGAAGCTGCATGATATGGGCGATTTTCTGGATCAGACTCTTTCTCATTTCTTCCAGGCCCGAAGCCAGACGGGTGATTTCATCGTTTCCGCGGATGGTGATGGGCTGGTCCAGGTCGCCGCCCTCCATGATCCGGATCTGGTCGCACAGGCAGGTCAGGTATTTCATCTTTTTGCGGACGGATACCAGAATGATTCCCATGGCCACTGCGCAGGAGAGCAGAATCTGCAGCACCAGGGCCGTCCGGCGGAACCGGTCGGTGCCGTTCCAGTGAAGGACCACGTCGGCGGGGCCGTCAGAGAACTGAACCTGAGCGGCATTTTTGCGTTCCATATAGGTCTCCGTCCGGGATGCAAGTTTGGGAGCTTCATTGATGGTGATTTCCGGGGACAGGGTGTTGCTCTGGGCGCTGTAGGCCCCTGAGTCGTAGATCAGAGCGTCGTTTCTGTAGATGGCAAGGCTCAGATGGCTGCGCTTCATGGTCCATCGGTTCAGCTCGTACCAGTTTGAAGCGGCCAGTTCGTTCTGTTCTGTGTATTCCCGGAAATCCTCCAGGATCTGTTCCTCCCGGTGGTCTTTCCAGGCGTTTATGTCGAAAAACTGGTTCAGCAGGGCATTGGAGAGAATGCCTACAACGAAGTAGCAGATAATGGCGGCCAGAAGGGCCAGCAGCGAAATAAGGCCCAGCTCTGCGGCCAGGGATACCGAATGTTTCTTTTGCATTGTGTGGGTGCCTTTTTAAGTAATTGAATTGTAATGCTTTGTACGCAGGTGCGCCGGGCCCGCCCGGCAGACGCAACTGTGGTGGCGGGCGCAGGGCGCCCGTGGGATTTTCTGTCTCCCGGATTCGTCGCCGGGTCCGTTTTATTTGTTGAAACGATAGCCCCGGCCCCATTCGGTAACGATGTAGGATGGCTTCTGGGGATCGTCTTCGATTTTTTTCCGGAGCTTTCGGATGTGCACCATGACGGTGTTGCTGGAGCTGTAGAAATACGGCTCCTCCCAGATGGTCTCGTAGATGGTCTGAATGGAGAAGATCCGGTTTCTGTGCTTCATGAACATGCGGAGCATGCGGTATTCGATGTCGGTGAGGTCCACCTGAAATCCGTTTTTCCACACGGCGTTGAACTGCTCGCTGAGCTTGAGCCCTTCGGCCACGAGATAGGTCTCGGAGCTTTCGTTGGAGGTCTTGCCCCGGTAGATCTGGTAGCGGCGCATCAGCGCAGTGACCCGGGCCATCAGTTCGGTTTCGGAAAAGGGCTTTGTCAGGTAATCGTCTCCGCCGGACATGAGGCCCTCCGCCTTGTCCTCATCGCTGGACTTGGCAGTGAGGAAGAGGATCGGGGCGTTGTATTCCTTCCGGATTTCTTTGCAGACCTCCAGGCCCGACATTCCCGGCATCATAATATCCAGAATGATCAGGTCCACGTTGTCGTTTATGAGATTCAGTGCGGTGGGGCCGTCGCCGGCCTGCAGAACGTGGTAGCCTTCGTGGCTCAGCAGGACGTCCAGGACTTCCCGAATATCTTTGTCGTCCTCAACGACCAGGACGGAGGCAGGAGAATTCTCTTTCATAATCAGGTTCCTTTCAAATTTTGGGTGGACACAATTTTTTTCAGTATAAATCATATTTCTTAACAGTTCCTTACGCAACAGGAATTATGAGGGAAAAAATTCCAGACGTCGGGAAGCACGGAAGACGCGGGCTCTGCCCGCCCCCGGGGAGACGCCGCCGGGCC
>JBJFFZ010000129.1:27026-29317 GCA_051892195.1 Anaerovoracaceae bacterium | reverse complement strand
CGGGAAGCACGGAAGACGCGGGCTCTGCCCGCCCCCGGGGAGACGCCGCCGGGCCGGAGAAACAAAAATGCCTCCCGAAGGGAGGCACAGGTGCAGGCCGGGGCCTGCGGGGCTATGATTCAAAACGGGAGCAGGGCTCTGACAGAAAATCAGAAACCCTGCACCGGATGATTGCAGTTATCCGGATATTCAGCCGGGTTTTATTTGAACCCTGTCTGCTGCTTACTCAGATTTCTAGGAACTGAAGGAGATTCGTTCTGTTCCCACGCCCATGGAGAAGTTGAAATCTGTCAGGGCGGTGTTGTAGGTTACGATGGCATTGGTGAGGCCCTGCCTTGCCTGCTGCAGCTTAAGCTTTGTCTGGTTCACATCGGAGACGGTGGTCATGCCGAGGGCAAGCTGGGTTTCCTGAACCCCCAGGCTCTTTTCGGTCAGGGCGATGGTGGACTCAAAGGAAGCGATCTGGTTTTCCAGGTCGGCCAGCTCGAAATATGCCGTCTGCATGTCGGTCTTCATGCTGCTCTTTGCCTGGGAAAGGCCGGTCACTGCGTTCTGGTATGCGGTCTCTGCCTTTTTGTAGGTGCTGGAGCTTGTGGAAGTGGTGTAGCGCAGGGATTTGTACTGAATTTCCGCTGCCTCAATGCCGAAATCGATCTGCTTTAACTTCAGGCTGTTGCTCATCATGCTGTCAATGGCTTCTTCCAGAGTCGGAAGCTCTGCTTCCAGTTTTTCCAGCGGAGTGGTCAGATCAAGCTGCGTGTCCAGAGGAAGATTCATGAGCATGTTGAACTTGTTCTGGGTGGAAAGCACGGCCTGTTCCGCCTGGGACAGCTTGCTTTCTGCAGAGGTCAGGCTGTATTCCTGCTGTGAGAGGCCCAGATCGGAAAGCATCCCGAGGCTGTGCTTCTGCTGTGCAATTTCCAGAAGCTCCTTTTCAATGGCCACGGATTCCCGGCAGACATCCACGTTCTCCCGGGCCTGGAGGAGACCGAAGTACAGCTGGCGGGTGGTCTGTTCGATACCGTTCATTTCGGCCTGCGCGTTGTTGTCCAGATTGGCTTCGATAAAGTCCCGGGACAGCTGGGCCAGCTTCCTGTTGGACTCGGTGGCTCCGTTCTGCTGTGCCATATACAGCTGATCAAGGGTCATCATGTCCGAATTTTTTAATGCGGAGTTGATGGTGCTGATGCTCTCCTTTGCGCCCTTCAGGGCATTTTTGTCGCTCTGGGCGTTCAGTTCGGCGGTTTCTGCCAGAAGTCCTGTAGTCTGCATGATTTCGATGGCATCTTCCAGGGACAGTGCCTTCACATCAGCTTCGGCAGTGCTGCCTTCCGTTCCCTCTTCGCCTTCTGCCGCAGGGGCCTTCCGGGCAGCGGTATACCCGTCAGCGGCTGCTGACTGTATGGCCTTCAGACCGTTATTGATGATGATGGCTGCGTTTCCGCGGGTTGCGGAGGCGGAGCCCTGTGACGCAGGGTCAAAATCCCTGATTCCCTTGTAAAGATCCAGATTTTCTGCGGCTGCCACAAAATTTGCGGGCCATGCACCGGATACCTGGGTCATATCGTATTCGCAGGCCCGGACCACCATGGCGGAAAGCTCGTTGTAGGTGATATTGCCGGATGGCCGGAAGGTGTTGTCTGTGTAGCCGGTTACGATTCCGCAGACACTGGCGGTTCCGATGGTTCCTGCAGCCCAGCTGTCTTCAGAGACATCACGGAAGTCTGCTCCCAGGGCTGCCATGGCCTCCTGGTCCGTCAGGTCCGGGTGGACCGTGGCTTCGTCTGCTGCGGCTGCAGCAGCAGGGTCATAGCTCAGAAGCATTACGGAGCTGATGATTTTACTGATTTCTGCTCTGGAAATGCTGTTGTCCGGCCGGAATGTGCCGTCGGGGTAACCGCTGATCACCCCCAGCTCTGACAGGCTGGAAACAGCGTCGGCGCAGCTGGCCTTCGATGTATCGCTGTAAGTCGCTGCGCTGACCGTGGAGAACGGTGCCGCGCAGGTCAGTGCCAAGGCTGCAGACAGAGCGCAGCTCAGCATTTTTCTGCTTTTATTTAACATATTTTTAATCCTCTTCCCTTCTGTTGCGTTCATGGAAATTAAAAATTGACCCGCGGGTCAGTTTTTCGTCGAATTATTATACAACAGGATTTTTTAAATAACAACACAGAACGTAAAAATGGAACTATGAAAATTTTGTGAAGATCCGGAAGGCCGGCGCCCGGCGCCGGAGCAGGGGTTGGGGGCAGCAGGCGCTGCCGGGGAAGAAAATGAACTGCGTCAGAGCA
>JBJFFZ010000129.1:18325-26926 GCA_051892195.1 Anaerovoracaceae bacterium | reverse complement strand
CAGGGGTTGGGGGCAGCAGGCGCTGCCGGGGAAGAAAATGAACTGCGTCAGAGCAGCTTCGGTTCAAACAGAAAAAACTGTGTTATACTGGACTGGGCCGCGGCTGCGTGCCGGACCGGTCCGGCAGATACTGTATATATTGCAGGCGCGTTCATTGTTTTTCGTTTTTTTGATTGATGATTTTTGATTTTGACTGAATTATAAGAAAGGAACAATCCCGCTATGATAAAGATGATTGCTTTGGATCTTGACAACACTTTGCTGATGAAGGACCTTACGGTGCCGCAGGAGACCATGGATGTGCTGCATCAGGCGGCAGACCGGGGCGTGTATGTCGTAATCGCTTCCGGAAGAATGTACGCCGCAGCCAAACGATATGCGGACATGATCGGATCAACGGATCCGGTGGTCAGCTGCAACGGCTCCGACATCCGGGACGGAGAGGGCAGACAGATTTTTGAAGGGGGCTTTTCTGCAGAGCTGCTTCGGGAGATGATTCCCCTGTTCCTTGAAAACAACCTGTATTTTCAGCTGTACTGGGGAGACAGCATCGTGATCGACCGCTGGAACGAGTACACGGAAGCCTATCCGGATGCCCATATTCAGCCGGTGATCCAGGTGGGAAGCTGGGAAGCAGTGCTGAACGGAACTGCAGAGGGAATCCGGCTGCAGCCAAGTCCAAAAGCCCTGCTGGTGGCAGAGCCGGAGAAAATGGACGAAGCCGTGGAAATCATCCGCAGGGGGATGGGCGACAGGGTCGACATGACCCGCTCAAACAGCAGGTACCTTGAGATTCTGGCGCCGGGAGTATCCAAGCGGGAGGGTCTTCGGATTCTGGCAGAGGGGCTGGGAATCCGCCAGTCCGAGGTCATGGCCTGCGGAGACAACCTCAACGATCTGGAAATGGTCAGCTGGGCCGGTGTTGGTGTGGCAATGGCAAATGCAGTGCCGGGCCTGAAGGAAGCCGCCGATTACGTCACCGCCGCAGAGCGCTCCTTCGGTGTAGCCGAAGCCGTGCGGAAATTTGTCCTGGAGGACGACCCGGCGCAGTAGGATGACCGGGAAACCCGTATGTCCAAACTGGATTTGAGTAAGAAAACGTCACCTCCGCAATTGCGGTACTGGATCCTGTGCATCGAACAGAACACCTGTAAACAGAAGGAAACACCCATAAGATTGAAAATAATTCCAGTTCTTTACAATTTTGTATTTACAGAACAGCCGAATCTGGTATAATAGATATGGTAATTTGTGGCATAATTGAAAGGAACAGGATATGAACAATTTCTATGCAGAAACACAGAGCGTTTATACCTGCTTTGAAGATACCGTGCCGTATCTTCTGGCAGAAGAAGTGGACGAGGAAAACCGCAGGGCTTTGCTGCACCGGCAGTACATGGCCCTGAATCTGCAGGATGATTTTCTCTTTGGAAAGGTCATGGAGGATACGGAAATCCTCCGGCTGCTGCTGGAACGAATCCTGCGGATTCCCATTGCAAAAGTGGTCCAGGTTACGCCTCAGCGCACATTTGACATTGATCCGGCTGCCCGGGGCATCCGTCTGGATATTTATGCGGCAGATGCGCAGGGCACCCGCTATTCTATTGAAATGCAGAAAAATGATGAGTATAATATACCTAAGAGAAGCCGATACTATCTCAGCATGATGGATCTGGATCAGTTGGAAAAGGGGGAGGACTACAGCAACCTCAAACAGTCCGTTGTGATTTTTTTCTGTATGTTTGATCCATTTCATATGGGTTTGCAGAAATATACGTTCCTGCGGCGGTGCGAGGAGGCTCCCGAACTTGCCCTTGGGGACGGGACACTGCAGATCGTGCTCACCGGTGCAGAACCGGAAGGCGCAGATCCGGTGATCGCTCAGTTTTTCCGTTATTGCGTCAGCAGTACCGATGAAACAGCCGCTGCCTGTGACAGTGAACTGGTGAAGCAGATTCATGAGAAGGTTCGGATGCTGAAAAACAACCGTGTGTTGGAGGTCGAGTATATGAAAATGTGGGAACTGGAGCAGAAAAGGTACAAGGAAGGCGTTGCGAGGGGCGCAGCGCAGACTCAGGAGCGTGTGATCGGACGGATGCTTAGCGATTCCTTTTCGGACGAGCAGATTGTGAAGTATACGCAGTGCACGCCGGAACAGCTGGAGAAGGTGAAAAAATCAATGGCGTGACAGGATGCGCAGGTTTGGATCGTTTTCCACCTGCACCAAAAACACAACCGAATACGGTAATCTCAAACAGCTCCCGGCAGCATCCCGCTGCCACCGGGAGTTGTTTTTTTGTGCCCGGAATCGGGTCCGTCTGTTTTCCGTACTTGACAATGGTCATACAGGTGCATATAATCACTATAGTTTGATAATCAAACTAATTGATTATAAAAGTAATTGAAAGAAACGAAAGAGAGGTCTTCTCCGGGGAGAAGACAGGTATAAACGGACGCACCGGGCAACCGGGAAGGGCAACGGAGGAAGAGAATATGGCACCAAGCGAAATGGAACATGAACAGCTTGCCGGCGGAGCCGGCGAAACAGGACAGAACCTGCGGATTCCGGAGATTCAGACATCGATTACCGAGCTTCTGGGAATCCGGTATCCGATCTTTCAGGGCGGAATGGCCTGGATTGCAGACGCATCTCTGGCATCTGCAGTCAGCAATGCAGGGGGCCTTGGAATCATTGCATGCGGCGTGCTCACCGCAGATCAGGTCCGCAGGCAGGTTCGGGAATGCAGAGAAAAGACAGACCGCCCTTTCGGTCTGAATATCATGCTCATGTCCCGCTATGTGGATGACATCATGCAGCTTGTTCTGGACGAAAAGATCCCCGTTATCACCACCGGAGCCGGAAATCCGGGAAAATATATTCCGCGGCTGAAGGAAAACGGCACAAAGGTGATTCCCGTGGCAGGCTCCGTAGCCATCGCAAAGCGCGTGGCACGGGTAGGAGCAGACGCAGTCATCGCCGAGGGCCTGGAAAGCGGCGGTCATCTGGGAGAAATGACCACCATGGCCCTGGTTCCGCAGGTCTGTGATGCAGTGGACATTCCGGTCATCGCAGCCGGAGGAATCGCCGACGGCAGAGGAATGGCAGCAGCCTTCATGCTGGGTGCCCAGGGCATTCAGGTTGGAACCAGATTCCTCACCGCATACGAATGCAACGTTTCCCGCCCGTATAAAGATGCAGTTCTGGGCGCGAAGGACTCCTCCACCACCGTCACCGGCCGTTCCACGGGCCACCCCATCCGCGTGATCAAAAACAAGCTTTCCCGCAAGCTGATCCAGATGGAGCTTCACGGAGAATCGCCGGATGAGATCCAGAAGCTGGGCGTTGGGGCACTGCAGCGGGCTGTCATCGAAGGCGACGTAGAGTACGGCTCTGTCATGTCCGGTCAGGTGGCAGGCATGATCAGCAAAGAGCAGTCCTGCGAGGAGATTCTTAAGGAATACATGATAGACTGCGCTGAGGTGTTCCGGCAGCGGAACGCCCTGGTGAAAGGCCTGAAATAGCGACAAACAGTAAATAGTAAATAGACGATCGAAAGATCAGCCAATAAAAAAAATCCGGAGCCGGATCCAATGGCACGGGGAAAGGAATTACAATGAAAATCGCATATGTATTTGCCGGTCAGGGAGCCCAGTACCCGGGCATGGGCCGGGCGCTGTATGAAAAATATCCGGAAAGCCGCCAGGTCTTTGAGGCCGCAGGCAGCCGGATTCAGGAGCTTTGCTTCAACGGAACGCCGGAGGAGCTGAAGGAAACAAAAAACACCCAGCCATGTGTTTATGCCATGACCATGGCAGCCTGTGAAGCATTCCGGGCCCGGACGCCGCTGCGCCCTTCTGCCATGGCAGGCTTCAGCCTGGGAGAATATTCCGCCATGACCGCAGCAGGCATTATCACCGACATCGAAACGGGCTGCACCTTCATGGAAAACCGGGGACGCTGGATGGGCGAAGCAGGACAGGACCGGAACGGAAATCCAAAAGGCACCATGGCTGCAGCCATCGGCGATAAGCAGAAGGTTCTGGACTGCGTGGACGCCGCCCGGGGCGGCGATATTCTGGTGGCGGCAAATTTCAATGCACCGACCCAGACCGTGGTTTCCGGAGACATTGCCGCAGTGGAACGGTTTACGGAGCTGGCAAAGGAGCAGAAGCTCCGGGTAACGCCCCTTGCCGTAGGCAGCGCATTCCACAGCCCTATGATGGAGCCTGCATCCGGAAAAATGGCAGAACTTATTATTCAGAACCGTGAAAAAATACAGCCGGAGACAGAAATTCCTGTTTATTCCAACCTCACCGCAGCGCCTCTGGCGCTGTACCGTACCGGCGGGGCCGGCGAAGGCAGTCCGCAGACGGCGGAAGACATTGCAGACGCCATGGCAAAGCAGCTTATGAGTCCCGTTCGCTGGGTGGAGATCGTAGAAGCCATGCTGGCGGACGGCATCGATACATTTATTGAATTCGGACCTGGAAAAACCCTCTCCGGACTGATCAAAAAGATCAGCCGTACGGCACAGGTATACCGGGTGGAGGACTGCGAGACACTGGAAGAAACCCTGGAGGCTCTGAAAGCAGCCGACGGGCAGTAAGAAAGGGGAACACCATGTTAAAAGGAAAAAACGCAGTAATCACCGGCGGAGTCCGGGGAATCGGCCTTGGAATCGCAGAGGAATTCTGCAGAAACGGCGCCAATGTCATGATCACCTACCGGGGCAACGACGGGGCAGCCGCAGCCGCGGCTGAAAAGCTGGCACAGTACGGCACAAAGGTGGCTGTTTCAAAGGGGGACGTAGCCGACGAGGAATACGCAAAGGCAGCCATCACCCAGGCAGTGGAAGAACTGGGAGGCGTTGACATTCTTGTAAATAACGCAGGCATCACCAACGACAAGCTCATGGCCCGCATGACCATGGAGGACTTTATGCAGGTCATCCGCACCAACCTGGCGGGAGCCTTCAATTTCACAAAGGCAGCAGCCGCAGTCATGATGAAAAAGAGAAACGGACGGATCATCAACATGTCTTCCGTCAGCGGCGTCCACGGCAACCCGGGACAGGCAAACTACAGCGCCTCCAAGGCAGGCATCGTAGGCCTCACCAAGTCAAACGCCAAGGAGCTGGGCCGCAGAAACATTACAGTAAACGCCATTGCACCGGGCTTTATCGATACCGACATGACCGCAGCCCTCAGCGAAAAGCAGAAGGCAGAGGTTATGGAGCAGCTTCTGATTGGTCGTCTTGGAACCGTGGAAGATATTGCAAAGCTGGCAGCCTTCCTGGCATCCGACGGCGCATCCTATATCACAGGACAGGTCATCGCAGTAGACGGCGGCATGGTCCTTTAAGCAAAGAGTCATTCGGGAGGAACATACGATGGAAAAGAGAGTCGTAATTACAGGTCTGGGCGTCATCGGCCCGGTAGGAAATAACTGTAAGGATTTCTGGGAAGGAATCCGCAGCGGAAAAAACGGCATTGATGTGGTAACAAAGATCGACGTAACACCGCACAAGGCAAAGCTGGGAGGCGAGGTAAAGGGCTTTGAATACCCGGACAAGCGGGCGGCAAAGCGTCTGGACCTTTCCGTTCAGTATGCTCTCACTGCATCCGAGGAAGCAGTGAAGGACAGCGGCCTTGTTGCCGGTGAAAACATTGACCCGTACCGCTTCGGAGTATACGGAAGCGCCGGCATCGGCGGCCTCATCACACTGGAGCAGGAATCCGTCAAGTGTGCGGAAAAGGGTGTGCGCAGAGTATCCCCGCTGATGATTCCAATGACCATTCCGAACATGGTTTCCGGAAACATCTCCATTCAGACCGGAGCAAAGGGAGCAACCATGAGCATTGCAACAGCATGCGCCACCGGAACTCATTCCGTAGGGGAAGCCTTCCGCTCCATCAAGCACGGCTATCATGATGCCATCATTGCCGGCGGTACAGAAGCGCCCTTTGCCGATGTTGCATACGCAGGCTTTGCAAATATGACCGCCCTGACCACCACCGAGGACAAGGACCGTGCAAGCATTCCGTTCGACGCAGAGCGGAGCGGCTTCGTCATGGGCGAAGGCGCAGCATTCCTGGTTCTGGAGGAAATGGAACACGCACTGGAAAGAGGCGCACACATCTATGCAGAAATCGTAGGCTATGGAGCAACCTCCGATGCCCATCACATAACCATGCCGGACCCGGAAGGAGCCGGAGATGCAAAGGCTATGGAGCTTGCCATGGCAGAAGCCGGCATCCGTCCTGCCGATGTGGATTACATCAACGCCCACGGAACAAGCACTCCGTACAACGACCAGTTTGAAACCATCGCCATCAAGAGAGCCTTTGGAGAGGATGCGTACAAGGTTGCCATCAGCTCCACAAAGTCCATGACCGGACACCTTCTGGGTGCTGCAGGGGCCATCGAAGCCCTGATCTGCGTCAAGGCCCTGGAGGACGGCTTTATCCCGGCAACCATCAACTATCAGGTGCCGGATCCGGAGCTGGATCTGGATTATGTGCCGAACGAAGGCAGAGAAGCAGAACTGAACTATGTAATGTCCAACTCTCTGGGCTTCGGCGGCCACGACGGCGTCATCATCCTGAAGAAGTGGAATGGAAAATAAGGAAAAAACAGGGAGTCAAAACATGCTCATGAACAGAGAACAGATCATGGAGATCATTCCCCACCGGGACCCGTTTCTCCTGATCGATGAAATAACAGAAATGGAAGACCGCACCATTCGCGGCATCAAGCACGTGCGGGAATCCGAATATTATTTTGCCGGCCATTTCCCTCAGGAAAAGGTCATGCCGGGGGTGCTCATCGTTGAGACCCTGGCCCAGGCAGGGGCCGTAGCGATCCTCAGCCAGGAAAAGTTCCGGGGAAAGATCGCCTACTTCGGCGGCATCAAAGAAGCAAAATTCCGCAACAAGGTGGTTCCGGGAGACGATCTGGAGCTGGAAGTGGAACTGACAAAGCTGGGCTCCCGGGCAGGAACCGCCAATGCAAAGGCCACCATCAAAGCCACCGGAAAAGTGGCCTGCCAGTGCGAAATCATGTTTGTCATCGGCTGACCGCAAAAAAGGAAACCCATAAAGGAGGGTTTACAGAAATGGAAATGGAAGAATTATACCGTCTGATGGAAGAATTCCGCAATTCCGGCATCGGAAAAATGGAATTTCAGACCGCAGACTTTAAAATAAAGCTGGAAATGCCGGAACCGAAGGCTGCGGCGGCTCCGCCCGCCATCGTAGTCCAGGCAGCCGGAACCCCGGCCCCTGCAGTTCCGGCTGCTTTGCAGGCCCAGGCCCCGGCTCCCGCAGCCGCCGCCGGGGCTTCCGCACCGGCAGCACAGCCTGCAGACAACGGCGCCTTCATACGCTCTCCGCTGGTAGGAACCTTCTACGCAGCGCCGGGAGAAGGCAGCGCACCGTATGTAACGGCCGGTGCAAAAGTGCACAAGGGCGATACCGTATGCATCGTAGAAGCCATGAAAATGATGAACGAAGTAAAGGCAGACTGCGACTGCGTCATCGAAGAAGTGCTGAAGGAAAACGGTTCTGCCGCAGGCTTTGAGGAACCGCTGTTTAAGATCAGGGAGATATAAGCGCCATGTTCAGAAAAATACTGATTGCCAACCGGGGGGAAATCGCCCTGCGGATCATCCGGACCTGCAAAGAAATGGATATCGAGACGGTAGCAGTATATTCCACTGCAGATGCAGAGTCCCTGCATACAAAGCTGGCGTCTGAGGCCATCTGCATCGGGCCGGAGCGGTCCGCAGACAGCTACCTCAACATGAATAACCTCATTGCGGCGGCCCGGGCCACGGGCTGCGACGCCATCCATCCGGGGTACGGCTTTCTCAGCGAAAACCCGGAATTTGCAGATCTGTGCGAAGCAAACGGCATCAAGTTTATCGGGCCTACGGGCGACATGATCCGTCTTTTAGGCGACAAGGCCGCAGCCAGAGAGCTGATGAAAAAGGCCGGCGTTCCCGTAGTTCCAGGCTCCGACGGAGCTCTGAAAAGTCCTGAGGAAGGCGCTGCACTGGCAGAGGAGATCGGTTATCCGGTGCTCATTAAGGCCAGCGCCGGCGGCGGCGGACGGGGCATGCGCCGGGTATTTGAACCGTCGGATTTCTTCCGGCTTTATGAAGAGGCCCGCAGCGAGGCCATGGCCTGCTTCGGCAACGGCGAATTATATCTGGAAAAGCTCATCGTTGCCCCAAAGCACATCGAATACCAGATCCTTGCAGATTCCAGAGGAAATATCATCCATCTGGGAGAGCGGGACTGCTCCATTCAGCGCAGAAACCAGAAGCTCATCGAAGAAACTCCGTCCCGGATGCTGTCCCGTGAGCTCCGCGCACAGATGGGAGCAGCAGCAGTAAAGGCTGCCGCCGCCGGAGGCTACGTCAGCGCCGGCACCGTGGAATTTGTCCTGAGCAAGGACGGAAAATTCTATTTTATTGAGATGAATACAAGAATTCAGGTGGAGCATCCCATTACCGAGATGGTCACCGGTGTGGATATCGTAAGAGAGCAGATCCGCATTGCAGCAGGTCTGTCCCTGGAAAAACAGCAGGAGGATATCCG
>JBJFFZ010000129.1:0-18225 GCA_051892195.1 Anaerovoracaceae bacterium | reverse complement strand
AGCAGATCCGCATTGCAGCAGGTCTGTCCCTGGAAAAACAGCAGGAGGATATCCGTTTCGACGGTCACGCCATCGAATGCCGGATCAACGCGGAGGATCCGGACAACGGCTTCCGCCCGTGTCCGGGAAAGGTGGAATTTCTGCATCTTCCGGGGGGCCACGGGGTAAGAGTGGATACGGCCCTGTATAACGGCTGCGTCATCAGTCCGTTTTATGACTCCCTGGCAGCCAAGGTCATCGCCTGGGGGCAGACAAGGCTGGAGGCGATCCGCATTATGCGGCGGGCCCTGGAGGAGCTGATGATCGGAGGCGTCACCACAAACGAATCCCTGTCCTACCTGATTCTTCACGACCCGGAATTTATGCGGGGCGAATACGATACAGGCTTTATCGACCGGAAGCTGGATTCTTTTGTGAGCTGGAACCGCCTGTACGATGAAATACTGGAGCAGCAGTAGTCTGCTGCAAAACCACAGGTCACAGACCGCAGACAGTACGGAGACAGTACCATGGATATTTTTGAATCAAGAAGAAAAAAATTCTCGCTGATGAAGAACATGCGCCGGGACAGCCGGGTCCATGTCAGCAGCAGCGACGATGCAGATAAGATCTTCAGCACCTGCCCGAAATGCGGGGAGATCACCCCCAAGTCCATTCTGGAAGAAAACCACAGGGTCTGCCCAAAGTGCGGATTTCACGGAAAGCTGGGTGCCCGGGAGCGGATCGGACTCATTGCCGACCCCGGTTCTTTTAAGGAAGCCGGAGCAAAGATCACTGCCCGGGACGTACTGCATTTTCCCGGCTACGGACAGGAGCTGAAAAACGCAAAAAAGGCCAGCGGGCTCAATGAAGCCTTTCTCTTTGGAATTGCAAAGATCAAGGGAAAGCCTGCGGTCCTCGGCGTTCTGGACAGCCGGTTTATCATGGGAAGCATGGGAACGGCAGTAGGAGAAAAGGTGACTTTGGCAGCGGAGCTGGCAGATAAAAAGAAGCTTCCTCTGATTCTGTTTTCCGCCAGCGGCGGAGCAAGGATGCACGAGGGGACCGTCAGCCTCATGCAGATGGCAAAGACCAGTGCGGCCATCCGCCGTTTCAGCGACAACGGCGGACTGTACATCTCCTGCCTGACGGACCCTACCACAGGAGGCGTTACAGCAAGCTTTGCATCCCTGGGGGACATTATTATTGCCGAGCCCGGGGCCCTCATCGGATTTGCAGGACCGAGAGTCATTGAACAGACCATCGGAAAGACCCTTCCTGAGGGATTTCAGCGCAGTGAATTTCTCCTGGAACACGGCTTTATCGACATGATCGTGGCCAGAGAGGAACTGAAGGATACCCTGGCAAAGCTCCTGGAGCTTCACGAAAGGAGGAAGCAGCATGGCTGATCTTACAGCAGCCCAGCGGGTGGCAATCGCCAGGAACCCGCAAAGACCACGGGCCATGGACTATATCGATTCCATGTTTACCGATTTTGTGGAGCTTCACGGGGACCGGTGCTTCGGAGACGACCAGAGCATTCTGGGGGGCATCGCCCGGTATCACGGGCTTCCGGTAACGGTCATCGCCCAGAGAAAGGGCAGAAATACAGAAGAAAACATGCGGTTTAATTTTGGGATGCCCCAGCCGGAGGGCTACAGAAAATCCCAGAGACTGGCAAAACAGGCAGAAAAATTCGGACGACCGATTATCTGCTTTATCGATACTCCCGGAGCGTATCCGGGAATGGAAGCGGAAGAACGGGGGCAGGGACAGGCCATCGCCGAAAACCTGGCTCTTTTCAGCACCCTTCGGGTTCCTGTGATCTCAACGGTCATCGGAGAAGGGGGCAGCGGCGGAGCCCTGGCTCTGGGCGTTGCAGACCAGGTGCTGATGCTGGAAAACTCTATTTATGCGATTCTTTCCCCGGAAGGCTTTGCTTCCATCCTCTGGAGAGATTCCTCAAGAAGCGATGAGGCCTGCAGCGTCATGAAGCTCACGGCGCAGGATCTTTTCGAGCTGGGGGTCATCGACGGGATCATCCGGGAGCCTGCGGAAGGCGCTCATACAAATCCCGCTCAGACCATAAGGGCTTTAGACCGGGAAATCGCCGTAAGGCTGGAGGAGCTGCTGAAGAAGAATCCAAAGACCCTTGTTCAGAAGCGCTATGAGAAGTTCCGCAGAATGGGTAACAGGAAAGGCTGATTGATATATGACAGAATGGAAAGGAATTCGCTTTCTGGGAACGGGAAGCGCGGTAGGGTCCCGCAGCGTGGACAACGATGAGATCGCACCTGCTGCCGGAACTACAGACGAATGGATACAGGAGCGGACCGGAATCCGGCACCGTTTCTACTGTACAGAAGAAGAAAACAATGTAACACTTGCCATCAAAGCGGCGGAACAGGCACTGGAGCGTTCCGGCATTTCCCGGGAGCAGATCGGTCTGTGCATCACCGCCACCATGACGCCGGAGTTTGCCACGCCTTCCACTGCCTGCCTGGTTCAGGCCGGGCTCGGCCTGCCGGAGACTGCGGTTTCCTTTGATCTCAACGCAGCCTGCTCCGGATTCCTTATGGCGCTGGATGCGGCCCGGGCTCATATGTATCTGCACGATATTGATTATGCTCTGGTGGTGGGATCAGAAAAGTTTTCGGACATTCTTGATATGACCGATTACGGAACGGCCATCATATTCGGAGACGGCGCAGGTGCGGCAGTCATCGGCCGGTCGGACCGGATGTTTGTAAGCATTGGAGGAACCAGGGGAAGCGATGTGATCTGGGCCCAGGGCCCGGGGAAGACCCCGTCCGTTCTTCACATGCAGGGCCGCAAGGTATTTAAATTTGCAACAGGTATCATTGAACAGTCCATTCGTGATATACTGGAGAAGTCAGGCAGACAGATTGAGGATGTGGATCACTTCGTATTCCATCAGGCCAACGAGCGGATCATCGACTTTGTAGCCCGCCGCATGAAGCTGGACCCAAAGAAGGTTCACAAGAATATCTCCCGCACGGGCAATACCTCCGCCGCCAGCGTTCCGCTGCTGCTGGATGAGCTGGTGACCGCAGATGTGATCCATGACGGAGATCTGGTGCTTTCCGTAGGCTTCGGAGGGGGTCTGACATGGGCCGGACTTCTTATGGAATGGACCGGAACCAATGAAAAATAGCACGAAAGGGCAGGAGCCCCGCCGGGGTGCGCTGTCCGTAAATCAGAGAAGGCTGGTGTAAGCAATGGGAGTCAAAATAAAAGAAAAAATTCTGGAGATCCCCCTGATTCAGGGAGGAATGGGGGTAGGCATCTCCCTGGGAAGGCTGGCGGGAGCCGTGGCGGCAGAAGGGGCAATGGGCACCATCAGCGCTGCCGGTGTGGGCTTTCGGGAGCCGGACTTTGAATCCCATATGACCGACGCCAATGTCCGGGCTCTGAAGAAAGAGATCGCACAGGCAAAGGAGCTCTCAGGAGGCCGGGGCATGATTGCAGTCAACATCATGAACGCCATGACCCACTTTGAAGAGACGGCGCGGGCCGCGGTGGAAGCCGGGGCGGACGCCATTGTTTCCGGCGCGGGACTGCCGAAGAATCTTCCGGAGTTTACCAAAGGAAGCAGCACCGCCATTGCGCCGGTGGTGTCCGGAGGCCGTTCTGCAAAAGTGATCTGCAGACTCTGGGACCGCCACTACAGGACAGCGCCGGATTTTGTGGTGCTGGAAGGCAGCAGAGCCGGCGGACATCTGGGCTTTTCCGCAGAGGATCTTGCGGCAGGAACCTGCGGGACGCTGGAAGAGCTTCTGACGGAAGTTAAGAATGAAATCCGTCCCTTTGAGGAAAAATATGAAAAAGAAATCCCTGTATTTGTAGCAGGGGGCATCCGCTCTGCGGATGAAATCAGCGGTTTTCTGCGCCGGGGCGCAGCAGGGGTGCAGCTTGCCACTGCATTCATCGGAACCGAGGAATGCGACGCCACACCGGAGTACAAGAAAATTATGGCGGAGGCCGGCAATGACCAGATCCGCATCGTAAAAAGTCCGGTGGGCATGCCGGGAAGAGCCCTGGAAACCCCGCTGATCCGCCGGGTGGCAGAGCAGGGGAGAATCCAGCCGTCTTCTTGCAGAAGGTGCATCCATACCTGCAATCCATTAGAGACGGTTTACTGCATTTCCAACGCACTGATCGCAGCGTGGAAGGGAGACTACGAAAACGGTCTGTTCTTCTGCGGCGATGACGTGGAATGCATCCGGCAGCCGCGGCCGGTAAGAAAGCTGATTCAGGAGTTTTTTCCCCTTCATGCATAAAAGTTCTCCCCTCCCGGGCATTTGACAAAGCACTCTTTTACAAATACAATGAAAAGTGACTGTGAATAATTCTGGAAGAAGGGAATGCGCCATGCTGGATAAGGAGACCTATTATTTAAAGAAAACAAAGCTTCTGATGCTGCAGATTTTCAATATGGTTATGAAAACGGAAGAGGTGGCCATCCGGGAAGCGGCAGACAGTCAGAATCTTTCCGTGGCAGAGATGCACACGCTGGTGGCCGTAGGCCGCCGGGGGGCAAAGACCATGACCACCATTGCAGGGGAGCTGCGGATCAACGTCAGCACCTTATCCATCGCCATCAACAAGCTGGAAAAGAAGGGGTGCGTCAAGCGCATCCGCAATGAAGAGGACCGCAGAGTCGTGCGGATTTCTCTGACCGCCAAGGGCCGCCGGGCCCTGGACCAGCACGAAAAGTTCTACTTTGACATGGTGGAGGAAGCCTGCGGCAGTATGGACGAGCAGGGAAAACGCATTTTTATCCAGTCTCTGGAAAATATGGCAGAATTCTTTGAAAGAAAACTGGATTCTGCAGAAAAAACAGAGTAACATTTTTCCTGAAAGACAAATAATATAAACTGGATCAGAAATATAATCAGATTGACATCGAAGAGGCTGTTGGAATCTATTGTTCCGGCAGTCTTTTTTTTCGAGAAAAAAGTTTTGCCGGTTAATACTTCCGTTGTTATTTTCCGGTCAGGTATGCTATACTTGAAGCAGTGTGTATGACTCAGGGAGGCTGATAATATGATACGACTTGGAATCATTTTCGGCGGACGCTCCGAGGAACACGAGATTTCCTGCATGTCAGCAGTATCCGTGATGGGAGCAGTCGACCGTTCAAAATATGAAATTGTGATGATCGGAATCACAAAGCAGGGTGAGTGGCTGCTGTACGACGGTCCGGCGGAGGGAATCCTCAGCGGGCAGTGGCAGCAGGATGCCGAAAAGGCACTGAGAGAAAACCCGGAAAAGTACAGCTTTTCCGTTCTGGGCTCCGGCGGCAGAACCCTGAAGGAAATCGTGGATTTTGTCCTTCCTGTTGTTCATGGTACCTACTGCGAGGACGGAACCCTGCAGGGGCTTCTTGAAATGGCGGATATTCCTTACGGGGGCTGCGGAGTGGCCGCATCGGCCGTTGCCATGGATAAGATTACGGCCAAGGACGTATTCGTGCGGGCAGGGCTTCCTGTGTGCGGATACGTTGCCACATCAAAAGAAGCCATTGATGAGGATTTAGATGCAGTTGCTTTGGATATTCAGCAGAAACTGGGGTATCCTATATATGTGAAGCCTGCAAACATGGGCTCCAGCGTGGGCATCTCAAAGGCTGCGGATCTGGCGTCCCTGAAGGAGGGCCTGCTTCTGGCTGCGCGGTACGACCGCCGGATTCTTGCGGAAGAAGGGGTGAACTGCCGGGAAATCGAAACTGCAGTTTTGGGCAATTACCGCCCGGAGGCCTCTGTACCGGGAGAAATCGTGGCCACAGAAGACTTTTACGATTATGACTCAAAATATATAGATGACGGAAAACCAAAGATGAAGATCCCTGCGGACCTGCCGCAGGAGCTTGCAGATACGATCCGGTCCTACGCAGTAAGGGCATTTGGCGCCATCGACGGAGCCGGATTTGCCCGCTGTGACTTTTTCCTCGACAAGGACAACGGAAACATATACATCAACGAAATCAACACCATCCCGGGCTTTACACAGTTCAGCATGTTTCCGCTTCTGTGGGAGAACAGCGGTCTTCCGTACAGCGAGACGATAGAAAGGATTATAAGGCTGGGATATGAAAGATATAATGCTAAGAATCATCGGAAAGCAGATCAACCGCAATAACCAGGTGGAAGACGAGGATTCCGTGGAATTCATGACCGAAGGAAAATTCTACCGGAAGGACGGGTCCACTTATATCGTATATGAAGAATCCGAAATGTCCGGAATGAAAGGGGTAAAAACCACCCTCCGCATTGACGACGCCTCCGGCGACGTGCGGATGAAGCGCTTCGGCAGCGGTGTGATCATGGACACCGTGATGGAATTCAGCAAGGGAAAACGGTTCAACAGTCTGTATGAAACGCCGTTTGGAGCTGTTCCCATGGAGGTTCTCACAAACAGAATCGTCAACGATCTGAAGCCGGAGGAGGCAAAAGGCCGGCTGTTTATCGACTATGAGATTTCCCTGAAGGGACTGACCGATACACGGAGCCTCCTGAATATCGAGGTGTCTCCGACACAGATGTAGACAATGCGCCTGCCGGCTCATGAAGCCGGCAGTTTGTGTATAAAGGCGCGGTGCAGGGATGCCTGCCCGGCGCAACGCAGTCAAATATGAAAGGTGGATGATAAATGGAAAGAAGTGAGCTGATTGAGCTCAGGGGAATCGTAAAACGATTCGATGACGAAACAATCCTGAAATCCCTGGATCTGTCTGTAAAAGACGGAGAGTTTGTAACACTGCTGGGACCTTCAGGCTGTGGCAAGACCACAACCCTGCGGATTATTGCAGGCTTTGAAACACCGGATGAGGGCGATGTGTTTTTCGCCGGAAAAAAGATCAACGGTGTTCCCCCAAATAAGAGAAATATCAACACAGTATTCCAGAAGTACGCCCTGTTTCCCCATCTCAATGTAGCGGAAAACATCGGCTTCGGTCTGAAAATCAAAAAAGTTCCCCAGAACGAGATTGACCGGAAGGTGGAGGAGATGCTGGAGCTGGTGAACCTGAAGGGCTTCGGAAACCGAAGCGCCGTGTCTCTGTCCGGCGGACAGCAGCAGCGGGTTGCCATTGCCAGGGCCATCGTCAACGAGCCGAAGGTCCTGCTTCTGGACGAGCCTCTGGGCGCGCTGGATCTCAAGCTCCGCAAGGAGATGCAGATCGAGCTGAAGAAGCTCCATGACCGTCTGGATATGACATTTATCTATGTTACCCATGACCAGGAAGAAGCTCTGACCATGTCGGATACTGTGGTTGTCATGAATCAGGGTGAGATCCTTCAGCAGGGCACCCCGATCGATATATATAACGAACCGGCCAACGCTTTTGTAGCGGATTTTATCGGCGAGAGCAATATTATTCCGGGCGTCATGAAGCAGGACAAGGTCATAGAGTTCCTGGGAACGGTCTATGACTGCGTAGATACGGGCTTTGGAAGAAACGAAGCGGTGGATGTGGTGATCCGACCGGAGGACGTGGTTCTCCTGGAAGAAGGCGAACGGTCCATTCAGCAGCACGACCATCTTCTGAAGGGCCGTGTTTTGTCGTGCCTTTTTAAGGGCGTCCACTACGAAATGCTCATTGAGGTGGCAGGAGCCACCGGAGAGCCGTTTACCTTTATGGCCCACTCCACCATTGCAGAGCAGATCGGTATGGAAATGTACCTGGACGTGGACCCGGACAACATACATATCATGAAAAAGAGCAGCATCGAAACCATGACTGCCATGGAGCGCCGTCTGGAAAACGACCCGGACGCAACTGCAGAGGGGACGGAGGACGACGAATAATGCACAGAAACAAATACCAGGCGTATCCCTACGCCCTGTGGCTGGCAGTCTTTACGATCATTCCCATGATCATCGTCGTGTACTTTGCATTTACCGACGGCTCCGGTCATTTTACACTGGAAAACTTCTCCACCATGACGTCTTATGCCGTGATCTTCTGGAGATCCTTCCGGCTGGCCATTCTGTCAACGGTGGTGTGCCTGATCATCGGATATCCCATGGCCTATGCCATGTCCCGGCTCAGCAAAAAAGGACAGACCATCGCCATGATGCTCATCATGCTGCCCATGTGGATGAACTTTCTGCTCCGGACCTATGCGTGGCTGACCATTCTGGAAAATACAGGGCTTCTCAATACCTTCCTGAAGGCCCTGCACCTTCCGACCCTGTCCATTATCAACACGCCGGCGGCCGTTGCGCTGGGCATGGTATACAACTATCTGCCGTTTATGATCCTGCCGGTTTATACGGCCCTCACAAGAATGGATCATTCTCTCATTGAGGCAGCTCAGGACATGGGCTGCAGCAGCAGACAGATTTTTACAAAAGTGGTATTCCCTCTGTCCATTCCGGGAACCCTGTCCGGCATTATCATGGTGTTTGTGCCGGCAGTGAGCACCTTCGTCATTTCCAAGATTCTGGGCGGAGGCTCCAACATGCTCATCGGGGACCTCATCGACATGCAGTTCCTGGGAGCCACATACAATGCCAACATGGGCGCAGCCATTTCCCTCGTCATGATGGTGATCATCATGATCTTCACATGGCTTACCGGAAAAATCGATTCCGATGAGGAAGGGAGCGTGCTGATGGCATGAGAAAAACAGGATATCTTTCAAAGATTTACATGGGAATCGTGTTCCTTTTCATGTATGCACCCATCTTTCTTCTGATGGTGTTTTCCTTCAACGATTCCAAGAGCCGTTCCGTATGGAGCGGTTTTTCCCTGCGCTGGTATGAGAAGCTGTTTCACGACAGCACCATACTGGACGCCATACGGGTGACCCTCAGCGTCTCCATCTGCGCCGCAGTGATCTCCACGATCCTGGGGACCGCAGCTGCCCTGGGCATCTTCAGCATGAAGAAGGCCCCCCGGCAGATCATGAAATCCCTGAACAATATCCCGATGATGAATCCGGATATTATCATGGGTGTTTCCCTGATGCTGCTGTTCATCTTCCTGTATGAGACCGTGCACCTTCCCTTCTTTCAGCTGGGCTTCGGCACGCTGCTCATCGCGCATGTGACTTTTGACACCCCGTATGTGGTGCTCTCCGTTCTGCCAAAGCTCAGGCAGATGGACAAGCGCCAGTACGAGGCTGCAAGAGACCTGGGTGCCACAAACATTCAGGCCTTCTTCCGGGTAGTGCTGCCCCAGATCATGCCGGGCATCGCTACGGGCATGATCCTGTCCTTTACCATGTCCATCGATGACGTGGTGGTAAGCTACTTCACATCCGGCGCCACCTCCCAGACACTGGGGGTCATCATCTTCAGCATGACAAAGAAACGGATCAGCCCGGAGATCAACGCTCTGTGCACCCTGATGTTTGTGGTGGTGCTTGCGCTGCTGCTCATCATCAATTTCAGAGAGCTGCGGGAATCCCGGAAGCAGGAAAAATAAATTATTTCAAGAACAGCCGCGCCCTCCCGGGCGCACGGATGCGGGCAGAGCCCGCGGAGAGAAAGGAAAAAGAATGAAAAAACTTAACTCACTGGTGCTTGCAGCACTGCTGCTTACAATGGTGATGGTTCCGGGCCTTACAGGCTGCGGTTCCGCGGATGCAAAGGAATCCATCAATGTGCTGAACTGGGGCGAATTCATCGACGAGGATCTTCTGGATGAATTCGAGGATCAGACAGGCATTAAGGTCAATTACAACACGGTTCCCACCTGCGAGGAAATGTACGCCAAGATGAAGAACGGCGGCGTCAATTACGATGTGGTGGTTCCGTCCGATTATATGATCGCGCGGATGATCGAGGAAGACATGCTGGCGACACTGGATATGAACAATATTCCAAATGCAGAGTATGTTGACCAGGAGTTCCGGAATCCGGGATACGATCCTACGGGAGAATATTCCATGCCGTACCAGTGGGGACGGGTTGCAATAATCTATAACAAGGCCATGGTGGACGAGGCGGATCTGGGCAGCTGGGATCTCCTGTGGAACGAAAAGTACGCAGGCCAGATTCTCATGTTTGACAATTCCAGAGACGCCATGGGCATCGCTCTGAAGCGTCTGGGGGCTTCCTACAATACCACGGACGAGGCGGTGCTGCGGCAGGCTGCAGACATGCTGAAGGCACAGAAGCCGCTGGTTCAGGCTTACGTTATGGACCAGATCTTTGACAAGATGGAATGCGGGGAGGCAGCCATCGCTCCGTATTATGTGGGAGACTATTTCCTTATGCTGGAAGAGATCGAGGACTCTGACATTGAGCTGGGCTACTATATTCCAAAAGAGGGCACAAACCTCTATGTAGATGCCATGTGCATTCCGAAGGACTGTCAGAACAAGGCAGGGGCAGAGGCGTTTATCAACTTCCTGATGGACCCTGAGGTCATGGCGCAGAACACGGAATACATCTACTATTCAACGGCAGAAAGCGCTGCAAGAGATCTGCTGCCGGATGAAATGAAGAACAACGAAGAGCTCTATCCGTCGCCGGAGGTTCTGCTCCAGTGCGAGACCTTCACCAATCTTCCGGAAAATATCAGAGAGCTTTACGATACCCTCTGGGTAGAAATCATGAGCTCATAAACGAATGAAGAAAAGGTCCGGCCGGCCCGCCGGCCGGACCAGCTGCGGCGCGGAGCCCGCGGATGAGTTACAGAATTCGTAATAAATTACAGAAAAAATAAAACCGGCAGGACCGCCGCATCGGAAAACACTGGTGCAGCGGTCTTTTTTCTGTGCTAAAATAGGGTAGATTGTATTCGTATACTATATTTGAGATATGCGCAAGACAGGAGGATAATATGAAGAAACGGCAGTTTTCAACGGAATACATTTCGTTTCTCTGTGCGGAGATCCGGCTGATTCTCAAGGCCGGAATTTCGCTGGATGAGGCGTTTGCCATGATGGCGGCAGAAGAGGAGGACAGGGATACAAAGGCTGCGCTGCAGGAGATTTCGGAGCGCATCGATCTGGGGGATCCTCTGGAGGATGTGCTGCGGGAGTCCGGCAGATTTCCGAAGCATGTGACGGATATGGTGGCTATGGGATATTCCACCGGCTATCTGGAAGAGGTGTTCGGCCAGCTGGCAAAGTATTACGACCGGGAGACGCGGCTGAGAGAAAGCGTGAAGAGCGCCGTGACCTATCCTGCGGTGCTTCTGGTGATGATGGTCTGCGTGATTCTGATCCTCATCGTAAAGGTTCTGCCTGTGTTCAAATCTGTGTTTGACCAGTTGGGGGGCTCCATGTCGGGGCTTGCCTCCGGTCTGATGAACATCGGGGTCTTTCTCGGCAATCATGTGATTGCGGTGGTTGTGGTGCTGGCTCTGCTGGCAGCAGGCTTCGGGGCTCTGGTGGTGCGCAGCCGCAAGGAAGGCCGCATGACCGTGTTTATGACGGGCCGGCTTCAGCGCATGGCAGGGGCCGCAAGATTTGCAGCTGCCATGTCCATGGCAGTCTCCAGCGGACTTTCCCTGGATGAGGGGGTCAGCATGGCGGCGGAGATGGATTTTGACCGGAATACAAAGGCGGCCATCATGAAGGCAAAGGAATCCATGGAGGAGGGGCTTACCTTTGCGGAAACCATGAAGGAAACAGGCCTGTTCTCCAGCGTGTACAACCGGATGATCGCTTTAGGCTATCAGTCCGGCAGCATCGACACGGTTCTTGCAGAGGTGTCGGAGCGCATGGACCGCACGGTAAACGATGAGCTGGACAACATGGTGGCAAAGATCGAACCGACTATGGTTATTATTCTGTCTCTGATCACAGGGGCCATCCTCCTTTCTGTCATGCTTCCGCTGATGGGCATTATGAATGTCATCGGTTAGGGAACAGAAAGGACGGTTGTCATGAGTTCCAGAAAACGATTCAGACGGCTGAGTGTCGCGGACTTTATCAGATCCCAGTTTATCGGCATTCTGCTGTTTATCATTATCGCCGGCTGTGTGATCGGCGGCGTCAACGATACTGCCCGGGCCAGAGCAGACGAGGAAATGCAGATGGTTCAGGACAGCGTCCGCAGAGCGGTGGTGAGCTGCTATGCCATCGAGGGGCGTTATCCGGACAGCTATGACTATCTGGCTGAGCATTACGGCCTGACCGTGGATGAGGACAAGTATTTTGTTCACTACGAAGTATTTGCCTCCAACCTCATGCCGGAAATTACCATTACAAGGATCACGGGATAAAGGGGACATCACCATGAACAGAAAAAACCACAGTATTGATGTAGTCTTTGTCCTGGTGCTTTTCTGCACCTTTGCCGTTTCCGTGCTCATGGTTCTCATGGTGGGAGCTTCTTCCTACAACCATGTCACGGACCTGATGGACAGCAACTATGAGGACCGCACCGGCGCAGGCTATATCGCAGAAAAGGTACGCCACGGGGATTCCTGCGGCAGCATCGGCACAGGCAGCTTTCAGGGACAGCAGGCCCTGATTCTGACACAGGACATCGGCGGCAGCCAGTATGCCACATACATATATTATTATGACGGCTGCATCCGGGAGCTGTTTACAGAAACGGACAACGATCTCCCGCCGGAGGCAGGAGAAAAAATAATCGAAGCAGCAGGCTTTGAGGTTCAGGAATATGACGGGGGCCTCATCCGGGTAACCTGCAGGATGGAGGACGGCAGCGCTCCGTATGTGATTCTCAGTCCCCGGACCCGGGATCAGGGTCTGAAGACGGCAGCGGAGCAGATTTCCGGGAAAGGAGCTGGCGATGAACAGGCATAATTCAAAATCCGGTCTTTTCCTCATGGAAATGATCATTGTCATACTGTTTTTCTCCATCTGCTCTGCCATCTGCATCAACGTCTTTGCAAAGGCCCGGATCACTGCAGACCACAGCAGCGATCTGAACCGGGCCGTAGTCCGCGCAATCAGCGCTGCGGAGGTGTACAAATCCGCAGAAGGCGATCTGAAAACAACCGGGGAACTGCTGGACGACGCCTCCGGCGACGATCTGGAAGCTGTTTCTGTTTCCGGGGCGGCTCTGCTGGCGGAGTACGGGGACATGCAGCTGAGCCTGACAGAGCAGGGGGGCGGAAGGGCTGAAATTTCCGTCACCAGCGATGCTCCGTCTTATGCAGCCGGGGCGGACGAAGACGGCAGAACAGAGATTTATCATATGAGCGTACGGGCGGAGGTGAGATAGATGGGCAGCAGAGAAGAAAAACCGCTGGGTCTTAATGTAGGCAGCGCCTCCATCCTGATGATCTTTGCGGTGCTGTGTCTTACGGTGTTTTCCGCTCTTTCTCTTGTGACGGCAATTTCAGAGAAAAACACGGCGGATCACTTTGCCGAATCCACCGTTCAGTATTATGCGGCGGATGCAGAGGCTATTGAAATCAAGGAAGCGCTGCTGACCTCTCTTCGGAGCGGGAGCTCCGCAGCTGCGGCGGCAGATTCGGCGGGAGCTGTTTATGCTTCTTCGCCGGAGGGGGATTTCTTTTCCTATGCAGTTCCCCTGGAGGACGGCATCAGCCAGCTTTCCGTCGTGCTGGTTTATCGAAACGGCGCCCTTGACAATGTAACCTGGGAAAAGACCAGCACGGACGAATGGTCTCCGGACAGCAGCATTCAGGTATGGGATCTGGAGGCTGCGGCAAAGGCGGCGGAGGCGGCTGAAAAATAGGGGCTGCAGAGATTTTGCGGCAGCTTCCGGGACGGTCAGGAGCCGGGCTCCTGGGAACTGCGGAATTCCGGTTACAAAACGGTTACAAAACAGACAATTTACGGATTTTTGCTGAAAAAAATGTCATTGATTTTGTAAAATGTTGTGATATACTGGATGTACCTAAGGATTTTGGGGTGGATGCTGTCCTGCATCCCTCCTTTCAGAGACAATACAGAAAAAGGTGACTATTATGAAGAAAGGTTTATTCAGAAGGCTTACGGCTTTCGCGCTCTGCGGAACCCTGACGGCAGTATCGCTGGCAGGCTGCGGGGGCTCTGTATCTTCAGACGCGGAGATCACCAGTGAAGCAGATGCTCTGGCCGTTTATCAGGATTCCGGAGTAGTCATGGACATCGACGAGGAAGCCATTCCCATGGGGGGCGCTGCGGCGGCAGTCAGTACAACCCTCATGCCTCAGGCATCCGGCACAGTAACACAGGGCAACAGCAAGGTTACCATTGATGCGTCCAACACAAAGGACGGCTATATTATGGTGAAGTACCTGGCTCAGACCAACAAAAAGCTCAAGCTGATTGTCAAGGGGCCAAGCGGAACAGGATATACATACAACATCAACAAGATCGGTTCCTACGAAACCTTCCCGCTGTCTGACGGCAGCGGAAGCTACACCGTAGGTGTGTACGAGAACATTTCAGGAACATCCTACTCCACAGTGTTCAGCACAACGATTTCCGTTCAGCTGCTGGATCAGTTTGCACCATTCCTGCTGCCGAACCAGTATGTAAACTACACTGCTGATTCTCAGGTGGTAAAGAAGGCTGCAGAGCTGACCGCCGGAAAGGCAACCGACCTGGATAAGATTTCTGCGGTTTATCAGTGGGTTATCACAAATCTGACCTATGACAAGCAGCTGGCTGCAACGGTACAGAGCGGATATCTTCCGGATCTCGACAAGGTGCTGTCCGTAAAGAAGGGCATCTGCTTTGATTACGCTTCCCTGATGACCGCCATGCTGCGCAGCCAGGGAATCCCGTGCAAGCTGGTAGTCGGATATTCCGGCTCCGCATATCACGCATGGATCAACGCCTACACCAACGAAGGGGGCTGGGTCAACAGCGTAATCTACTTTGACGGAACCACCTGGAAGCTCATGGATCCGACCTTTGCTTCCACAGGCAGACAGAGCGACGCCATCATGAAGTACATCGGTGACGGCGCAAACTATCAGGCAAAGTACCTTTACTAGATTTACCATATTACCAACAGAACAAAAAGACAGAAGCTGCAGCGCTTCTGAACGGCAGAGAGACAAAAAATTGTCTCTCTGTTTTTTTGTTATTGTTGTTAATTTTTTGATTTTTTATCCGATATGAGAGTTGTGGCGGTGTGGCTGCGGGTGGTAATACGCAGTGATACCAAAGCAATTATTATTATTTTTTTATAAGGGGAAAGATTGAAAAAGGTGAAAGTTTATGAGGAACATGAGAAATTCAATCAAAGGTCGGCTCACGCTGATAACGGTAATGCTCTTTACTGTAATCATGTTGATTCTGACGGTTATTCTGGTGTCGTACTCTTCCGTAAAGCTTATTAAGCTGGAAAAAGAGGCGGTGCAGCTCAATGCCCTCCATTCGGCAGAGTCCATCAACGCCTTTCTGGATGACAAGGAACGGCTGGCAAAGACCGTAGGCGACAGTATTATTGCAGGAGGTCTGGATGGGGATCATGAAAGAATCCGTTCCATGATGAGAGGCCTGTCCGCGGAGCAGGACGATTCCGTTATGGATATGTATGCAGCATTTCCAAACGGAGATTTCTATATGGTTTCCGGAGGAGAAGACGGGCTTACCGGCTTTGACTGCACCAGCCGGAGCTGGTTTACCGGCGCAAAGGATTCCGGAGAAACATTCCTTACGGAGCCTTATGTGGATGCGGTTTCCGGGAATATCTGCATCACGATTTCTGTTCCGTTTTACCGGAACGGAGTGTTTGCCGGCGTAATCGGCGTGGATATTAATACGAACGAGATTAAAGCCATTGCGGAAAGCGTGGATTATGCAGAGGGTGTTTACGGTGTGACCATCGATGCCTACGGCAACTACGTGACAAATCCAAACCCTGCCATGGAGCCGTCTGCAGAAAACGGCAACACGAAGATCAGTGATGCGGTGCAGGCCGTAATTGATGCAAACTCTGTAACAAAGATCAAGGACTCAAGCGGCAGCAGAGTGTACATCACCTGTGCAGAAGCTGAATGCTTCGGCTGGTACTTCGGAACAGCCATGCCGGTATCCAATGTGTACAAAGTGATTGCAGGAATGGCCGTTATGGCTGCGATTATCTATGTGATCGCTCTGCTTGTAGTGTTCTGGATGTGCGGAAAGACCATCTTAAGAGAACTGAAGCCGCTGGACAAGGTGGTAGAATCCACGGAACGTCTGTCAACCGGTCATCTGGACTGCGACATCGACATTGAAAGCGATGATGAAATCGGACGAGTGGCAAAATCCTTCAACTCAACCATGAAATCCCTGCGGATGGTCATCGGCGAGATTGACTTTGTACTCAATCAGTTATCAAATAAAAACTTCAACATCAACCTGGACAAGTCTTACCGGGGTGACTTTGAATCCATCAGCGATTCCATGAAAAACATCGTTCTGACCCTGAACGATACCATGCAGCAGATCCAGCTGGCAGCCCAGCAGGTAAACACAGGCGCCGATCAGGTTTCCATCGGAGCCCAGTCTCTGTCTCAGGGTTCCGTAGAACAGGCAGCCGCAGTAGACGGCGTCTCCGCCGCCATCGAGGATGCTTACGAGCATGTAAAGAGTACTGCAGACAATGCAAACGAAGCAAAGGTGAAGGTGAACGAAACCGGCGAAAAGATAAAATTCAGCAACCAGCAGATGGGCGAAATGACCAGCGCCATGAACGACATCTCCGTAAAAGCAGGGGAAATCAGCAAGATCATCAAGATTATCGAGGATATTGCGTTCCAGACAAACATTCTGGCCCTCAATGCCTCTGTTGAAGCAGCCAGAGCAGGCACCGCCGGCAAGGGCTTTGCCGTAGTTGCCGACGAAGTAAGAAATCTGGCAACAAAATCTGCAGAAGCTGCCCAGAACACCACCCTGCTGATCGAACAGACCACCGATGCTGTTGCCGCCGGCAGCGAAATCGCCGCCCAGACAGCAGAAGCGCTGGAAAGCGTTGTAAGCATGGTAGAAGAAATGGTGGAACTGGTAGACGGCATCGCCGACGCCAGCACAGAGCAGGCAGACATCCTCAGAACCGTAACCAGCAACATCGGCGAGGTGACTGCCGTTGTCCAGAAGAACAGCGCAACCAGCCAGGAAAGCGCCGCCGCCAGCGAAGAGCTCAGCGGCCAGGCCACCATGCTGGAAGAACTGATCGAAGAATTCAAGCTGCGGTAAACGCCGTATGACCGTTCCCTGCAACTGAAAACTGCGTGCCGGAAAAAATGCCCCTGCGGGGATTGTTGTATCTGAGCCGGGAGTATGATGCGGATACGGAGAAGGCCGGACTGAACCCAAATTCAATACCCGCCAAAAGCAGAGCCCATATGCAATTGCTCGAAGGTCAATTGTCATATGGGCTCTTACTGACTCTGCTGGATTCTCTGATCCGGTGCGCAGTATCGATGCAGGGATTCTCTGGCTTCAGCCGGGTCGGAATCCACTGCGCAGCTTTTCCGGCGCGGGCGCCGGCTCCCCGGGTTTTGATTTATACATAAAACTGACCCAGGAGGCAATTTTACTTGTAGATCTGCGGGGGAACTGATTATGCAGGGATTCGCCTTCCGAACGATGCCTCGTGCTGAGTTAGCCCCACTAACCGGGCATTTTTCATGCAAAAATCACAGCCGTAGATGAGTCACCGACCAAATACGAAGTCTGTTCATACTTCACAATTTATACAAGTGATGACTTTCGATAAAAAACAGGCTTTCTTTCATGCATTTTCGCCTGAAAAACAGCCGGATATCCATTTTCTTTCATATTTACCAGATACAGATGCATGAGTTTCGGACCTAAAAAACAAAAACTCATGCCTTCCCGGAAAAATTGCATGAATCCGCCTCCGATGTCGGGACTAACTCATTCCGACCACCTTCGAAGGCCGACTCACGGCCCTGCTCCCGCCGACTTCCGTCGTACCTTTTCCTGCTCCCGCTTTTGCCCGCCGTAGCCGCCGCACAGCAGGCATCGGCGTCCATCCTAACTCCAGCCGAAGCAAGCGCGGCTCCCCGAAACTTCACAGCAGGCTCCCGCTTCCGTCCCGGGAACCATCCCCGGATCCGCGGGCTCCGCGCCGCTCCCCCCGGCAATTGCAGAGCATCGGCAAATCGCAGTGCCCATCCTGCTGATTATCAATATTTTCATATTTTTGATTATTCAATGCTATTTATATTCCTGCTTATTATTGCATCAATTCCCATTCGATGATATACTTTTGGAATAGTATATTATACTAAAGAGAGAGTTGTAAAAATGAATGACGAAAAGACGGACGGGCGCAGCAGAACCCAGTGTATGTCCGATGCGATTGACAAATGTATCCAGC
>JBJFFZ010000128.1:0-8620 GCA_051892195.1 Anaerovoracaceae bacterium | reverse complement strand
CTTCTGTCAATGCGAAAAATCAAAGTTCTCCGATTTTTCTCACTGCGTCAGACACTGCACCGGAGGGATACCCGGCGGAAATCAGCCTTCTTGCAAGGGACGCCTTTGCTTTTTCCCGTTCCTTTCGAATCCGCATCCGGTCCTTTTCTTCCGGATCCAGCTTTCTGCCGAAATAATCAACCGGCTCTGCCGGCATTTCTGTCAGGGGAGCAAAACAGCCGTCCTCCGTCACTTCAAACCGGTCCGAAAGACCGCAGAGGGACAGGGCCTTTCGCAGACAGAGAATGGACTCGTCTTCCACCAGGTCTTCCTCCTGAAGGGCTTTCAGGGATTCCTCAATCACGCAGGAAGACACCCCCTTTTCCTTCAGCTTCTGACGGATCCATCGGCTGCCCTTTCCGCAGCTCAGCTTTGACTGACAATACAATCTGGCATAACGGGCATCATCGATGAGACCGCTTTCCGCAAGCTCATCCGCCACCTGGCGCACAAGGGCCGGATCCAGATCCTTCTGTTCCAGCTTCCGGCAAAGCTCGGCGCTGGTGCGATCCTGATAATCCAGAAGCTTCAGAGCAGCCTCCCGTATTTTCTCCTTATCATTCATCTTTGATGCACGATCCTCCATTTTCTTCATACTGTATATATAGAACCTGCTGTAATCAATCGCTGCGCCACTGATCCCCGGGGATCACCAGAATCCGGGAGACGGGTTTTGCGCAGCACAGGCTGAACACCACGGGACGCCCTGCCTGCTGTGCAAGGGCCCGGGCTGCCGGGGGATCCTCACAGTAAAATACCCTGCCCGGGTCCAGCCGGTCTGAAGCCGCGGGCGTGTGAAGCAGTCCCGTGCCCTGCAGCTTCAGAAAGGCTTCTTTTCTGGTCCACAGTTCAAGAAACAGCCGGGGCGAAAAGCCGCCCTCCTGCAGCACCTTCTGCTCATGGACGGAAAAAAAACGCCGGGCAATGCGTTTCGGGTTTTTTACGGGCCGGTCCTCGTACTCCACATCCACGCCCAGAGGCTGCTGTCCCACGGCGCAGATCCACAGGCTGCCTGTGTGGGAAACGGAAAAGCTGAGATCTGTTTGAGCATCCGCAAAGGGCTTCCCCTCCGGGGTGCGACCGATGCGGACTTCCGGCGGAAGCCCGCAGGGGCCTGTCAGCACCTGTTTCAGCAGCGGAGCGCTGCTCTGTGTGTTCTGGATTTCTGCACAGAAAATCTTCACCATATCTGTTCCGCCTGTATTTTTCTCCACGTTTGTTCGATTCACAGTATCATCTTCCTGAAATGATTATACCGCAGAACCTGAAGAAAAAACAGATTTCCACAAAATGTCTCCCTTTCCTTAAATAAAAACGCATTATTGACATATGTTCATATTGTTGTATGATATTTTTGTGTGGTAATATAGAGAGTAAACAATCAACTACCACAGGAGGAGGAAATAACTATGAGACTTGCTGTAGCCTACGAAGACGGGGACGTTTTCCAGCATTTCGGGCAGACTTCGCAGTTCAAGATCTATGAGATAGAGGAAGGAAACGTTGTTGATGCAAAGCTGCTGAGCACCCAGGGGGTGGGCCACGGCGCCATTGCCCTGGCTCTGAACCAGCTTCACATCGAGGCTGTGATCTGCGGCGGCATCGGTTCCGGCGCCATGAACGCCATGAAAGCCATGGAAATCAAGGTGTTCCCTGGAGTTACAGGCAACGCCGACGACGCTTTGGATGCGTATCTTGCGGGCACTTTAGCGTATGATGCGGACTATAACTGCGCCGAACACGAAGAAGAGAACGGTTTTTCATGCAGCAGCGGCGGATGCAGCTCCTGCAGCAGCACAGGCTGCGGAAGCAACTGATAATCTGGAGAAGAAACAATGGCAAGACCGGAAAAATGCAAACGAATATGCGCTCTGCCGGAAAAGAACAGATTTTCCTGTGAGGGGGGCGACAGCTCCGCTGACCCTCAGATTATCTCACTGGAAGAATTTGAGACCGTCCGTCTCATCGACTATATCGGTCTGACCCAGGAGCAGTGTGCATCCCAGATGCACGTAGCCCGTACCACCGTACAGCGGCTTTACACGGACGCCAGAAAAAAAATTGCCGAATTTCTGATCGCCGGTACTGCGCTGGAAATTTCCGGTGGCAATTACAAAATCTGTGAAAACAGTAACACCTGCTGCAGAGTCTCCTACTGTCCGAAGAAGTCCTTCGGCTGCGAATGTGAATTCAGAACCGAAAGCTGTATCATCAGCACGCTGGAGAAGCCTTCTCAGGAAAAAGTCTGCAAAATTTAACGGATGGATTGACAGGAGCTTAAATCTGTATTTAAATATATGCAGATAGAATATTTGCATACACATCATTGATATATTGAACAAGAAAGAAGGGTCAAAAATGGCAGAATATCATGGAAGAATCGTGCATAC
This sequence comes from Anaerovoracaceae bacterium, assembly GCA_051892195.1. Lineage (GTDB taxonomy): Bacteria > Bacillota > Clostridia > Peptostreptococcales > Anaerovoracaceae > CAKQOE01. The sequence continues at coordinate 6,191 of JBJFFZ010000128.1, read as the reverse complement.
CAAAGGCAGCATCGGACGCCGGGGTGTTGCACAGGGGATTGTGTGCCGTACCTGCCCGGGAGGATGCAAAACCGACTGCCTCAGAGCAGGCGTCAACAATGAGCTCACAAGAATCGGCTCCTACGATTTTGCAAAGAATTTCGATGTTGCAGAATTTGAGGACGGCGATTATCAGGACGAATTTGACGATTTCTAAAGATCCTGCAGGGCTTTCTGCAGGCAAAGACACGAGACACGCAAAAACCGCTGCAGGCGCAGCGGTTTTTCTTTTGTTCATTTCTCTTTTTTGGGATCTGCGCTGCCTCCGGCAGCAGACAGTCCGGTTCTGATTTCGGCTCTGGTGCTTAACAGCAGCAGCACGGGTCGCAGTCGCAGCAGGCGTTGAAGCAGATGTTGAATGCGCACATCTGCATGCACAGGTCACTGTTGCTGACATTCGGACCGTAGGGCTGGCGCATGTTCTGGTACTGGTATCCGCCGCCGGACAGGCTTTCCACCAGCTGCCGGTAGTAGACATTGCCCGGTTCCATGGAGTACGCCGTGCGGGCCTGCTCCTGGGCCACGTAGTTGTTGCCGAGACCGGAGTTCGCCAGGGCGCTGAGGTAGTACCACTGGGCATTGCGGCCCCGGATCTGGGACAGGACATTGATGGCTTCCCGGTAGCTGCGGCTGTTGATGTAGTTAGCCGCTGCCTGATAATAGGTGGTTTCCGGGTCAGAGGAGGACTGGGAGGCACGGTAGCCTGCTGCACCTCCGTAAAAGCCTTCTGCGGCGCCGGCGCCGCGGTAGGATGTCCCTGCGCCGTAAGCACCGTTTTTTCGCTGCTCCATAATGGCGTCGTAGGATTCCTGTACGATTTTGAACATTTCCTCTGCCGCTTCGTTTCCCGGATTTTTGTCCGGATGGTACTTGCGGCACATATTGCGGTACGCTTTTTTTACTTCATCATCGGTTGCGCCGGGCGCAATTCCCAGTATCTTATATGGATCTGTCATATTGTTTCCTTTTTGCTTTCTGTACTCTGATGGGGATCATCGTCAGGATCCCTGCGGTTTTCTTCTGCTTCTTCAACGGGGCCGGTTTTCCCTTCCTGCTTCCGTTTCTGCTGAATGATCTCAAAGCTGCGCCACACGCCGGAATAGATGATATTTCGCAGAATCTCCATGTTGTCCTCCACCGGCAGAAGCTCAAAGGCGGAGGCGCTTTCTGAAATCATAAGGCGCAGGATGGACTCTGCCCTGCTGTCAAAATCCTCGTCATGACAGATATGGGCAAAAGGATTATAACATCCTTTCTTCTCGTCCTCAAACACATCGTCATAGGCGTCCAGCAGATAAATATATTTTCCGAGATAAAACCCCATGTGCCGGAGTTTTTCCTCCCACAGGTCTTTTCTGCAGGCAAAAAGCTCTGCCATGATTCTGCCGAAGCAGCCGGCCACTGCGTCCAGATCTTTTGTGTTTTCCTGTTCCAGCCGCCGCTGTTCCTTCAGCTGCTGGGCAAAGACCCGGGATTTTTCGGGCCACTTCTCCTCTGCCCGCCGCACCTTTCTGCGGATCAGCTTTGCGTACAGCAGACGGGTCAGCTTCCCCTCGTCGGCCCAGTCATCCATGCACTTGTGCCAGGTCAGCAGCATGTTCATGTCGGCGCAGTACCCGGTGAACTCGTTGGTCCTGCGGCCCCGCCTGCGGATGGGATGAGCGATGCAGCGGAAGGAGTCCTCCCGGGTCTCTGTATCGTAAAGGCCGGACAGAAGGATCACTAAAAAGGTCATGTCATAGCCCAGGGCCATGCGCCCGGTGTTGCCGTAACGCTGCTTCAGGCTGCAGCACAGTCCGCAGTAATAGGACCGGAACCGGTAATAATCCTTAAAGCGGATTTCCGGTTTATTCATTGTAATATATCCAAACATAGCATTATTTTACCACAGATAAGGACCCTGTACCCATGAAAATAAAGAGAAAGTTTTTCTGTAAAAAAACACCCGCCTGAGGGTGCGCGGAGCGCTCGCCAAAGACGGGTATATGTTCTCCCTTAATTTTAATTATTCCTGATGGTCGATGCCGGTGTTTTTTCCTTCTACCGGTGCTTTTCCCGGTATTCCTTTACCAGCTTCACCACCGTGCCGGACAGGAGGAACAGGGCGATGAGGTTTGGAATCACCATCATGCCGTTGCAGGTGTCTGCAATGTCCCACATGAGGCCCAGATCGGCCGTTGCCCCTACGATGGCAACCAGGGAGTAAACCACCATAAACGGACGGTTTGCCTTTGTGCCCAGAAGGAATTCCAGGCAGCGGGTGCCGTAAAGCCCCCAGCCCAGAATGGTGGAGAATGCAAAGCAGCACATGGCCACTGCTGTCAGGATGGATACCCAGCCTCCGTACACTGCTGTGAAGCCGCTGACGGTAAGCTCTGCGCCGGCTGCCTCGCCGTAATTGATGCTGACGCCGCTGGCAAGAATTACCAGAGCCGTCATGGTGCAGATGATAATGGTATCTGCAAAGACTTCAAAAATGCCGAAGAAGCCCTGCTGCACCGGTTCCTTTGTATCTGAAGCCGCGTGAGCGATGGAGCCCGTACCGAGACCTGCCTCGTTGGAGAAAATCCCTCTGGAAACGCCTTTCTTCATGCTGAGGAAGAGACTTCCCACCACGCCTCCTGTCACTGCGGAAGGGGAAAATGCGCCCTTGACGATGGCTGCAAATACGCCCGGAACGGCCTTGATGTTGAGGAAGATCACTCCAAGGGCAAGGAGGATGTATAAAACTGCCATAAACGGGATCAGCTTTTCGGTTACGCTGGCGATCCGCTTAAGACCTCCGAGGAGGACCATGGCGATGAGGATTGCGATGACGATGCCCAGCCCCAGATTGAAGCCGGACAGAGCCTGAGGGTTTTCCGCCACCCCGAAATTAATCAGAGCCGTGTCGATTGCTGCAGTGATGGTGTTGACCTGCGTGGCATTTCCTGTTCCAAATACTGTCAGAACTCCCAGCACTGCATAGGCATAAGCCAGAAAATGCCATTTTTTTCCGAGGCCGTTTTTTATGTAATACATAGGACCGCCTACCCAGTCGCCTTCCACGTTTTTCTCACGGAAATGAACGGCCAGGGTTACCTCTGCAAACTTGGTGCACATGCCCAGCAGGGCGCTGCACCACATCCAGAAAATGGCTCCCGGCCCGCCGATGGCGATGGCGCCGGCCACGCCGGCGATGTTTCCGGTTCCTACCGTTCCGGCCAGGGCAGTGCATACTGCCTGAAACGGAGTAACCGAGCCTGCTTCCGCTTCTCTTTTGTGAAACATTCTGCCAAGAGTGGTGCTGATGGCATGAACAAATTCCCGGATCTGAATAAATCCCGTGCGGATGCTCAGCCAGAATCCCACTCCTATAATGCATACCATGGCAGGCACGCCCCAGATAAAGGCGTTTACACTGTCATTGACGCTTGTAATGATTTCTGTCATGATTCCATTTCTCCGATCATATGATTTTGCACACATCCGTTTCCTGCCCCCGGTTTTGTCTCCGGGGCATAAAAAACGGCAGCCCTAATATCATACCATACGCGGGCTGCCCGAAATCTCAAATATTTGCGGTTTTTTGATAACAAACAATAAATCATCCGGATTTTTATTTGAATTTTAAAAAATTATTCTGTCACCCTGTGACAATCACCGGGAATCCCGATATCTACAAGAATTATTTCGCCGCAGAGGGGACGGGCGGAATCCATCTGGTGCAGGTTCTTGTACGAATCAAAGACAATGGTGACATCCGCCTTCGCTGCCCCCGGGGCAGCCTCTCCGGTGTCGGTATGAACGCCGCTGGGAACATCCAGGGATATGGTGAAAGCAGAGCTTTCGTTCATAAGACGGCAGGCTTTTTCGCCGGACTGCCGCAGGGTTCCGTGAAACCCCGTTCCGTACAGGGCATCCACCACAAGGTCCGTGTTGGAAAGCGTTCCCACTTCTTCCAGCGGCAGGATCTTTACCTGCTCCATGCGGGACTTCTGAATTTCCTTCAGCCGCTGGTAATTTGTCCGGGCATCCTGGGTCACAGGCTCCCCCTCTGCAAGGATCACCTGAACCTGCAGTCCATCCAGAGCCGCAAGCCTCGCCATAACAAAGCCGTCGCCCCCATTGTTGCCCTTGCCCACTACAATGGAAAGCTTCATCTTTTCCGGCCAGCGCTGCCGGAGCACCCGGTATGCGGCAGAGCCGGCATTCTCCATCATCTGAAGATACGGCATCCCCTGTTCAAAGGCATTTTTTTCGATCTGCTTCATCTGCGCTGCAGTTACTGTGTGCATCTTAACACCTCACTTTAAATATGTTTTATTAAAAACAGGCACTGAAGGCAGGTCGCATCTCTTCGATCTGCCTTCGAGTCATTCCATACTTTGCCGCCAGCACGTTCCAGTTTTCCCTGACGATGCTTAGAATCTCAGCTGCGTAATGCTCCGCATCTTCTTCACTGATGCAGAATCGTTCTGCCGTATTGACTGCCAGACGGATACTGATGCTGTTATCATCTTCATTCACATTCAGGGACAATTCGTCACCGTATGGAACAGGATTGACATCGAAAAGAGGGGACAGTTCCCATCCCCTTGCAGTCAGTACAAAAGCGTGATTTCGCAGATGGTCATCCGTATTGGAAACCGCCATGCTAAATACAATCCGCTTCCACAGTTCCACAAGATCTCTTTTTGGTTCAGAGCCATGTGACTTTAAAAATGCCGCAAGCTCCAGATAGCTGCTGCCGTCTGCAGCAGAGGCCCCGTCTGTTTTTCCAAGAAGCGTCATCGCAGAAGCAAAATGAATCCGTTTTTCACCGTTCCGGTCAAAACGCCGTGTAAGAAAAGTACTTCCCAGAGAAGAAAACTTTTCCAGCTTCGCTTCCGGGACACTCAGCCCACAGAGCTTTGCCAGATCATGGGCAACCATTTCCCAGGCTCCGGTATCATTTTCATCGTTTTTCGAAGGGAACTTTGCGATCCACAGCTGCCCTTTTTCGTCAACGACTGTAGCCTTCGGCCTTGCTCCCCCAAGAGAAGAACCCGGCCGGATCAGCTGGTTCAGCCATTTTTCTGCAAGTCCTGTCTCATCACTTTCAAAGTTTCTGGATGCCTCTTCCAATGTTCGCAGCTTTGTCCACGGCGGTGCCGCCGTTTCTTTATCATCAGACAGAAACGGGCCCTCCAGACTGTCTTTCAGACGAATCCCTCCCATTCTTGTTTCATCACATACCCCAAGAAGATAATCACTGTCATAAAGCTTCGAAGGCTTTCGCCCCTCTTTCCCAGCCAGAATCCGTTCTCGTTTATTCATCAGAACCCTGCCCCACCGATCCGGAGAGGCATCTGCAAACATTCCAAAGACAGATTTGCCTGTTGGAAATTGCCTCCCCGCATATGGCTGCAGCTCCGGATCCAGATTTACCTGCATCTTCGTTTTTTTCAGCCATTCTTCACTGTATTCAAAGGAATAGGTTTCACTGCCTTTTGAAGTGTTAACATACAAAGTTCCCATCAGCATTGTCTCTGAAAAAGAAAAATCATCATATACGTATATCACTTTCTGTTTTGCAGCCATCTACTTTCTCCTCGGTGCCCGTTTCTTCGTAATCAGATTTAAATCCTGCAGCTGCCTGCCAAAAGCATCATCCTTTGCCACAAGGAGCAGGTCTTTGTCCATGTTGTTCAACGCGTGGAGCACTGCTGCGTAGATGCCCATTGCCACTGCAGGATTTCCGTTTTCCACTTTCCATAGTGAAGAACGACTGATTCCGGCCCGTTCTGCCACCAACTCCGCAGTAAGGCCCCGCCGCAGTCTTGCAAGCTTAATCTGCTCACCCATTGTTTTCAGAATATCTTCTGTGCCCGGCATAATATTGTACGCAGCCTTTTTCACGCTTCTACACCCCTTATCGTTTACTTAATATTTTCTATTATACACAAAACTTATATTTTCGTCAATTTTACGAATCATTAAATCAAATCAGTGGATGCAATAAAACGTGTTGTCCATATCACGGTAAGATTTACATCCAATAGTTTCTATATCAAGGGATAAATGTAATAATTTGTAAATCCATTCCCAAAAGAAAAGCGGCCTCCGCCGCTTTCCTCCAGACGCCAACAAAGCCGCCCCGTAAATCCGCCACCAGCTCAATCCCCGTCCGC
>JBJFFZ010000127.1:4173-8661 GCA_051892195.1 Anaerovoracaceae bacterium | reverse complement strand
AGAAAAAGATTTGGAGAATGGCCGGAATTTGATATTGTGGCCATCCGGGGCGTGGGATACAAGGCGGTGATCTCAAATGAAAATGAATCAGAAAACGAATAAGAATAAAAACAGCAGCCAGCTCCGGCTGACCTTTCTTTTTGCATTTATTATTTTTTTCATCATGCTGCTGACCATGCCGGTGGCGTTTCTCTGGACTCTTCTTATGTGGCACCTGGATCTCACCGGCGGCTATCAGCCCAGGGGAACCCCCTTCCTGCTGTTTGCCGTCACAAGCCTGATCATCGGAACGCTGTTGGCGGCCGTGTTCAGCCGCCGTCCCCTTGCGCCCCTGCGGGAGATCATGGATGCCGCCGACCGGATCGCCGGGGGAGACTACAGCGTAAGAATCAATCTGAAGGGCCTTTCGGAATTTCAACAGCTCAGCGACCACTTCAATCACATGGCCGAAGAGATCGGCAGCGTGGAAATGCTCCGGAATGATTTTATCAGCAGCTTTTCCCATGAATTCAAAACCCCCATCGCATCGGTGCGGGGCTTTGCCAGAATGCTGCAGCGCCAGGACCTCACGCCGGAGGAACGCAGAGAATATCTCGATATCATCATAAGCGAGTCGGAACGCCTGTCAGAGCTTTCGGAAAACGTGCTTTATCTGACGAGAATCGAAAAACAGTCCATTGTTACGGATAAACAGTGCTTCAATGTCAGCGAACAGATCCGGCGGGTCATGGTCATGATGGACAGCCGGTGGAATGAGAAGCACATCTCTTTCTGCCTTGACCCCGGAGAGATCTTCCTGTACGGAAATGAGGAAATGCTCCGCCACGTCTGGATCAATCTTATTGACAATGCGGTAAAATTTTCTCCGGAGGGAGGAAAAGTGACGGTATCGGTACAGTCCGGCGGGAAGAATACCATTATATCAGTGGCTGACGAGGGACCGGGCATGTCTCCCGATACCGCCGCACGGATTTTCGATAAATTCTATCAGGCAGACACCTCCCATGCCCTGGGGGGAAACGGCCTGGGCCTGACCATCTCACGCCGGATCACCGAGCTCCACGGCGGAAGCCTGACAGTGAATAGCAGAAAAGGGCAGGGAAGCACCTTTTTCGTGTCCTTTCCGTCCGAATGCTGCAGCCGCCCGGCGGCTGAACCGGAGGATGCAGGAGAAGAAGCCGCAGAAGCTTCTGCGGCGAAATAATCGAACCACTGACCATTGCAGTCCACTCATTTTTTTATGAGTATTTTGTTTGCACTGCAGCCATGATAAAATAAAAAAATGACATATGGCAGAATTCAGGGTGGCTGCATGTATCAGAAAAAACGAAACGAGGATATCCGGTGTCCTCTGGAATATGGGGTGAATGAGGGACCGGAACGTGAAGAGGAGGAACAGCGATGAAGGTTGTAATCGTAGGGGGCGTGGCAGGCGGTGCCACGGCTGCGGCAAGAATCCGGCGCCTGGATGAGCAGGCCGAAATTATTGTTTTTGAAAGGACGGGCTATGTTTCCTATGCAAACTGCGGGCTTCCGTATTACATCGGAGGCGTCATCACAGACGAGCGGGAACTGACCCTTCAGACGCCGGAAAGCTTCTGGAACCGCTTTCGGATCAGGATCAGGACCGGCCATGAGGTGACGGAGCTTCACCCGGAGGAAAAAACAGTGACTGTAAAAAACCTGAAAACCGGGGAGGTCTTTCAGGAGTCCTACGACCGGCTGCTTCTTGCTCCCGGAGCAAAACCGGTAAAGCCGGCCCTTTCCGGCATCGAAAGCGAAAAGCTTTTTACTCTGAGAACCGTAGAGGACACTTTCCGCATATATAACTATGTTGAGACCGTCTCACCGAAGCGCGCAGTGATTGTAGGCGGAGGCTACATCGGCATTGAAATGGCGGAAAATCTCCACCAGCGGGGCATTGCTGTCACCATTGTGCAGCGGCCGAAGCAGCTGATGAACACTCTGGACTACGATATGGCCACCTTTGTTCACGCAAGACTGCGCCAGGCGGGCATCGGGCTGCGGCTGGAAGGCAATGTCACCGGCTTTCGGGAGGAACAGGGCGGCATCACCGCTGTGCTGAAAGACGGCGAGGAGATTCCTGCTGATCTGGTGATTATGGCCATCGGCGTAACCCCGGACACGGCGCTGGCAGAAAATGCAGGACTTCAGCTGGGGGTCAAAGGAAGCATTCTGGTCAATGACCGGATGGAAACCTCCGCCCCGGATATTTATGCCGTAGGGGATGCGGTGCAGGTAAAGAATTTCGTTTCCGGAGAGGATACCGTCATTGCGCTGGCCGGGCCAGCGAACCGTCAGGGCAGGATTGCTGCAGACAACATTTGCGGGGGAGACAGCCGTTACCCGGGCTCCATGGGCTCTTCCATTATCAAAATCTTTGATATGACGGCCGCATCCACCGGCCTGACAGAAAAAGGGGCCCTTGCGGCAGGGCTGGATGCGGACTGCGTAGTTCTGTCCCCGTCCTCTCATGCAGGGTATTACCCGGGGGCCAGGGTCATGACCATGAAGGTTGTCTTTGAAAAGGAAACCCTGCGCCTGCTGGGAGCACAGATCATCGGCTCCGAGGGTGTGGACAAACGTCTGGACGTACTGGCTGCAGCCATTCATGCAGGGCTTGCGGCAGACCGTCTGAAGGATCTGGATCTGGCCTATGCGCCGCCGTATTCTTCCGCAAAGGATCCGGTCAATATGGCAGGCTTTATGATCGAAAACCTGAGCCGCGGGATTGTAAAACAGTATCACTGGGGTGATATAGCGGAGCTGGCCGGGAAGCCGGAGGTGACGCTTCTGGATACCAGAACCACGTGGGAGTATGCAGACAGCCATATTCCGGGGTATATCAACATTCCGGTGGATGAGCTGCGGGATCGTCTCGGGGAGCTGGAACCGGAAAAACCGGTCTATGTCATGTGTCAGAGCGGAATCCGCAGTTATATTGCGTGCAGGATTCTTTCCCAAAACGGATTTCAGTGTTATAATTTCTCAGGGGGCTACCGGTTTTATGCCGGCGTGACCCGGGAGCAGCAGATGAGCCGGCAGGCCTATGACTGCGGCATGGAGCGGACGGAATAACGCAGTTTCCTGCAGTGCCGGTCCGGAAGCCCCGGAATAATGGAAACAACAACAAATTCGCCAATGGTTGTTATTTTTCTGAATAACAAATTGAAATATGAAAGGAGAAAAAATCATGATGAAATTTTTTGTATGTGAACATTGCGGCAATTTTGTCGGTATGGTCAAGGACGCAGGTGTTCCAATGATGTGCTGCGGTCAGAAGATGACAGAGGTGGTTCCTGGAACTACTGATGCAGCTGTGGAAAAGCACGTTCCTGCATTTACCGTGGAAGGCAACCTTGTAAAGGTTTCCGTAGGTTCTGTAGAGCATCCGATGATTCCGGAGCACCACATCGAATGGATCGCACTGGAAACAGAAAAGGGCGCTCAGAGAAAGCCGTTAAAGCCGGGTGAAAAGCCATATGCAGAATTCGCCCTCACAGACGACGACAAGGTAGTTGCCGTATACGCATACTGCGACCTTCACGGTCTGTGGAAGGCAGAATAATCCGGTTTTCTGCACAGATGCCAGCTGCTCTGCAGCTGCTTCGGACAATGGAAACATAAAAAAATCAAAAGGGCGGTCTCACGCAAGTGAGGCCGCCACTGTTATATAGGGGACTAAAAAATATATATAGACAATAGCTGCGGCAGCCGCCGCAGATTAGTCACAAAAATTTCGTGCAAAGTATTGCTTTCTTCGTGCATAATATATATGATAGGAATACCAGCAGGAAGGGAGATGATCGTATGGCTGGATCTAACACAAATATCAGCATCCGCATGGATTCGGATCTGAAAGCACAGGCCGATGCACTGTTTGCAGAACTCGGCATGAATCTCTCCACGGCGTTCAATATCTTTGTTCGCCAGTCGCTTCGTGAGGGCAGGATTCCCTTTGAAATCAGCCTGAATCAGCCCAATAAGGAGACGGTTGCCGCTATGCTGGAAGCGGAAAGGATTGCAAAAGACCCGTCTGTGAAAGGTTATACCGATCTGGATGAGTTGTTTGCAGACCTGAAGGCATGAAAAAGACAAAGTATATCGTCAAGCCTACCACCCAGTTCAGGAAGGACTACAAACTGGCCATAAAACGAGGGTTAAAGATAGGGCTGCTGGACGATGTGGTGACGGCCCTGGCCATGGGTGAACCGCTTCCTGAAAAGAACAAAGACCATGCTCTGACCGGAAACTGGGCAGGGCACCGGGAATGTCACATCCTGCCGGACTGGCTGCTGGTCTATCGCATTGAGGGCGATGTTCTGGTGCTGACTCTGGCCCGAACAGGAACGCACAGCGATTTGTTTGGAAAATAAATGGCATCGCTGACTCAGACAAAGAGCATACGCAAAAATCAAAAGGGCGGTCTCACGGAAGTGAGGCCGCCACTGTTATATAGGGGACTAA
>JBJFFZ010000127.1:0-4073 GCA_051892195.1 Anaerovoracaceae bacterium | reverse complement strand
GGTGTGCGGAGGTGTGTCCGGTTTTCGGAGGAAAGTATTCAGTATATTTCCCGTTGTTTTCAGGAAAACAGGGGCATTTTTCCGGCGGATGATGTATAATAATAAGTACAACAATAAGATAAAGGAGGCACTGGATATGAAGGTTAACATTACCAGCAAAGGGTTTACAGCAAATGATCGTCAGGTTGCTCTGATCGAGAAGAAGTTTGAAAAGCTTGGAAAGTTCTTTTCCGACGATACTTCTGTGCATGTGACCATGGGATTTAAGAAGAATCGTCAGACCATGGAGGCCATGATCTCTGTGAAGGGTATGATTTTCAGAGCTGAGTACACAGATGCCGATATGAATGTCTGCCTTGATAAAGTTGTTGAAAAGCTTACGACTCAGATCACGCGCTACAAGAAGAAGATTCAGAAGAGCCACAGACAGGTGAAGGATATTGTCTTTGATCAGGTGCCGGAGGCTGCGGAGGAGGAGGAAATCACCCTCAGTCCGGTGAAGAGAAAGAGCTTTGAAATCACCATGATGGATGTGGACGAGGCAATTCTCCAGATGGAGATGCTCAACCACAGCTTTTATGTTTTCCTGAATACGGAGACAGAGAAGGCTGCTGTTGTGTATAAGCGCCACGACGGCGGATACGGACTTCTGGATCCGGTCTATTAAAACAGAAGGGTTTCTTACGATTTAAAGGCGGGGCCATCGCACAGCGTGCGATGGCCCTTTTTGAGTGCGCCGGGTGCGGAACGCTGCGGTGCGTGCGGCAGGTCCGGCAGGTGCAGGGGCGGCGCGGAGCCCGCGGGTGCGGGGGCCGGGCTGCAGGAGCGCTGCGCCGCAGACGGGGCATGGGGCGCCATGACAGGGCGAGGCGCCGGCGGGGGCAGGGCGGCGCAGCGGGCACGGGGCCCGGCGGGTGTGGGGGCCCCGTGCCGGAAACAGAAAAAGCTGCCCCAGGCGAATGGGGCAGCTTTTTCTGTTGGGACTGCAGCCGGGCTGCAGCCCCCGGAACGTATTATTAATAGTATCAGACGTTATGAGTTTTTCTATCCCATGATCTCTGCAAAGGTCAGGCCCTTGTCGATGGCTTCGGTCATTTCCACCATCTTTGAGGTGTCTCCGATGAGGATGACGCCGGCAATCCGGTTGTTGTAGAAGTAGTACTTTTCGTAGGTCTTTCTCTGATTATCCTTGAATTCTACGGTACGGAACTTCTTTTCCGGGTCCTTGCCGTTTGTGCCCAGTGAGAAGATGCTGGTGTTGAATGCGTTGATGGCAAGGGATGCTCCAAGCGGTGTATAGGTGAGGTATTCACCAGCCGCGTTGGCGCCGGCGATGCGGCCTGTCTCTGCAGCCTGAGCCCAGAAGGACTGCGGTGCGCCGTTGACGCTTGTGCAGTCGCCGCAGGCGAAGATGTTCTTCACGCTTGTATTCATGTATTCGTCAACCGTGACGAAGTTTTCTACATTGACACCTGCTGTTTCTGCTACTGCAGTGTTCGGTCTCATGCCGGTGGACATGATGACCAGCTGTGCAGGGAAGGTTCTGCCGTCTGCAAGAACTACTTCCTTGTCGGTGATCTCGGTGATGCTTGCGCCGCAGACAACCTTGACGCCGGAAGCCACGATGATTTCCTCCAGCATCTGGGATGCAGGATCGTCCAGCTGCTTCGGCAGGATGCCAGGGGCTGTTTCCAGAACGGTTACGTCATAGCCGCCCTTCTTGAGCTCCCATGCGCCTTCCAGACCCATTACGCCGCCGCCGATGCACACGATCTGAGAGGTCTTCGGCAGGATTGCCTTTACCTTGTCGGTGTCTGCGATGTTGCGGATGGTCACTACGTGATCCTGATCGGAGCCCTTGATCGGCGGAACGAAGCATCTTGCGCCCAGAGCGTAGATCAGCTTGTCATATGCAAAGTTGCCCTTGTCTGTGACAACTTCCTTCTTTTCTGCATCGATGGATGAAATCTTTGTTTCATATGCGATAAATACATTGTTCTGTTCGTACCATTCCGGCATCTCGATGGAGAGCTGGTTGTCGGAGAAGTCGGAAAGCAGAGCTTTCGTCAGCATCGGACGGTTGTACGGAACGTATTTTTCATCGGTGAGGATGATAATTGCTGCTGTTTCGTTTCTTTCTCTGATGGCCTTTGCCGCATTGTAGGCGCCAGGGCCGCCGCCCAGAATCAGGAACTTCTCTTCGGTATTCTTCTTGAATGAGGTCTCTGTGCTTTCTACAGGAACAAACTTATCCGGACCTACGCCGCAAACCGGGCAGGATTCCAGATTTGCATCAAAGATTTCGCCGCAGACCATGCACTTCATCATGAGCTTGCCGCCGGTGGACTGGGTCTTTGACTTTTCCGGAGCCTTGTTCAGGAGCACGCAGCCGAAGTTGTAGCCGAAGTCATATGCGTCGATGAGCTGGACTTCGCTCGGCTTGAATCTAACCCGGAAGCCGTCCAGAACCTTCATGTTGAGCTGCTTGAGACGTTCGATAATGTGAGGAACACCCTCGCCGCTCCAGCCGTAGCTGCCGAAGGCGCTTGCCAGCTTGCCCTTGTGTGTCGGCGGGAACATGCCCATAGTCAGCTGCCAGATCGGAGCCAGAGCTTCCCCAACGATGGTCGGCGTACCCATGAGGATACCGTCTGCTGCTGCCAGCTCTGCCTGAACCAGATCCTTGTCGGCAGTTACCATATCGTACATCTTTACTTCGATGTCGCCGCTTTCTCTTACGCCCTCTGCGATCTTTTCAGCAAGCTCTGCAGTGTAGCCGTAAGCGCTTACGTAAGGCATCACAACAGTCTTCTTTGCATTCTTTGCGAAGGCGGAGCCGTCGGTAATACCGCACCAGTCTCTGTAGTGGCCCATGAGCTCATCAATGTGGCTGTCCAGAACCGGTCCGTGACCCGGACAGATCATGTCGATTTCCAGCGTCTCCACTTCCTTGAGGGCGTTGACCATGTACGGATTCTTGAACGGTCCGATGATATTGTCAAAGTAATACTTGGTGGCTCTCAGGTAACCCTCTTCATCGGTTACCTTGCTGCGGAGAATGTCCTTGTGGCTGTAGTGGGAGCCGAAGGAGTCGCAGGTGAAGAGCACCTTTTCTTCCGGAACATAGGTGTACATGCTGTCAGGCCAGTGAAGGTTCGGAAGCACGTGGAATTCCAGGGTCTTGTCCCCCAGAGAAAGAGTATCTCCGTTCTTCACAGCCAGGCTGTGGAACTCGCCGTTGACGATTTCCTTCAGGAAGCCGATGGCAGTTCCCGTACCCACAACAACGGCCTTCGGATTGAGCTCCAGAAGCTTTGCGATGCTTCCGGCGTGATCCGGCTCTGTATGGTTCATTACGATGTAATCGATGTTGTTAAGAAGATCCAGCTCTTCCAGAGATTCCTTGTAGTCCTCCCAGAACTTCAGCTTGGCTGTTTCAAAAAGCGCAGTCTTTTCACTGCCTTTCAGAACATAGGAATTGTAGGTTGTACCGAATTCGGTATACATAATGATATCGAATACTCTCAGATCAGAGTCCAGAACACCGGTCCAGAACAGTGAATCTTTTAACTTTAATGTTTTCATGCGCTTAACCTCCTGTGATTATTTTTTATGAAAAACTTATAGAAATAGCATTTTGTTTCTGTGCTAATAATATCAGCAACCGGGAAAATCTTCTGTTGCATTTGCAACACATGGTTGCCTTAAGGAATAAATAATCGGACCCGGCAGCAGAAATCTCCGAAAATTTCCATTTTACCGTGCATTCCGGCCGGCCCGCCGGCCCCCTGCAGCTGTGGGAGGGCGGAAGCTCCGCGGAGCTTCCGGGGTCTGCCCGCAGGGCAGCGGGCCCCATGGAGCCGCCCCGGTCCATCCGCAGGGCAGCTCTGCGGAGTTGGCAGGACCCGTCCGGATTGCTGGAGCCCTGCGGAGCGGGCGGAAAAACCGGCTGCGGTTGTATTAAAGGACGGGGCCTATGTCCCGGCCTCCGAAGGAGACAGGGGGGTGCGGGCATCTTGCATATACCATGCTGTAGATTAGAAAAGTGCAACATGTTGCAAAAATCTTACGCA
>JBJFFZ010000126.1:0-8753 GCA_051892195.1 Anaerovoracaceae bacterium | reverse complement strand
CAGAAAAACATCAAAGCCCTTGATGGCGTGCAGGCGCGCCGCAATTCCCACATACTTCTTTCCCGGCTGCTTTGTCACCCCGACGGTTTCAAAGAACTGCTCCTCCGGAAGTGTTTCCGGCTCGTTCTCAAAGTCCACGCCGTTGTAGATCACCCGGATCCGGTCCGGATCAAAGCCGTTGTCCACCATGACCTGCTTCAGATCCCCTGTGACGCACAGCATGTGCTGAAACCGCCGCAGGGCCATGGAGTTCATAGGCGTATAGATCAGCTGCTTTCTGCGGTTTCCCCTGAAATCCAGCTTGTAGTTGCTGTGAATCGTCGTCACGGCAGGCACCGGAAGCTTCTTCATCAGAAACATGGTAATGAAATTTGCTCTTGCTCCGTGGCAGTGCAGCACATCGCAGCCGCTGCTTTTTATAAACGCAAGAATCCTGCGGTTTACACTGAGATCGTACCGTTTTTTCTGAGGGATCACCGTGACCCTGATTCCCATGGCACGGGCTTCCTCTGTAAAAGAGCTTTCCATAATGCACAGAAGCTCCGCATCGATGCCTTCTCTTCGCAGATTGTCGAGGAGAGTAAACACATGGGTCTTTGCGCCTCCCGTATCTCCCCCGCTGATAAAGTGAAGTATTTTCATAATTTCACCATTACTGAATATCCAAAGTTCTGTCAAATGCCGCAGCCAGGGCCTCGGTCAGAGTCCGCCGCTCGTATCGTTCAATCACGCTGCGGTCAGGATCAAAGGACAGGGTTCCCTGACACCAGCTGTCATAATAGGCTGCAGCCGCCTCCTTGATCTCGGATACGCTGTCCGCATCCGCCACGGTTCCGATCCGGCTCTCCCGCACCAGATCCGCTGCACAGCCTTTCGGCAGAATGGCCAGCACCGGCCGGTTGGTGTTCATGTATTCGAACACCTTTCCGGTGTAAAACGCATCGGCCCCCCGGCCGCTTCCCTCAATGAGAATCAGTACATCCGCCTGAATCTGATGGCGGATGCAGATGTTGTGAGGCACATAGCCTACAATTTCAAAGCATTCCGTAAGGCCGAAGCTGTCGATCTGCGCCTGAAGCTTATCCTGATGATAGTTGCCGATGAGCTTTACGGATACCTTTGCCGGATCGATTCTGCCTTCCTCCTTCAGCTCCTTCAGAGCCTGGAAAAAGAGATCCGGCTTGCGCCGTCCGTACAGAGCTCCGGTGTAAACCATGGTAAACCGCTGGTTACGCGGCGCAGAGGCCGTGTCCAGTCCCGCAAAGTCCTCCATATCGTATCCGTTTGGAATCACCTCGAAATTGTCTCCGGAAATACCGTTGTTGCGGATGAAGTTTGCCCGCATGACCGGAGTATTGGTGATCAGAAGATCTGCCTCCGTCATAACGCAGTGCTCCATATGCTTTTCCACTCTGGTCCGCAGAGGATTGTGGGGATTGTCTAAAATATACGGATTGTTGGTCCACTCGTCCCGGAAATCCGCAGCCCACTTCACCTCCGGGCACTGCCGTCTGAGGTAAAGACCCAGAAGGTGGTCGCTGTAAGGCGCCGAGGTGGTATAGATGAGATCGATGCCCTCGCTTTTAATGATTTCCAGAGCTTTTTTTCTGGAATTTCTGTACCAGAAATACGCAGTATCGGGAACCATCAGCTTTCCCAAAACCTTTCCCGGAATCCGGAGGATTCCTTTCAGCTCCGGCGCTTCCAGGGGCTTTGTTCTGTAGATTTTCACGCCCTCCGGCACATCTGCCATCAGGGTTTCATCCATGAGCTGCATGTTGCCGATGTCCCTTGTGAGCACCACAGGCTCATAGCCAAAGGTCCGCAGATGCTTTACAAACTTTACGCTCCGCTGCACGCCGGCTCCTCCCATGGGAGGAAACTGATTTGCTATGATCAATACTTTTTTCATCATCTTCTTAGTTTCTCTTCATCCTATATACCATAAGATAATATGTGAAAAAGGGTTGCCGCCTTTTCGGTTGCAGCAACCCTGGATATTCCGGCCGGGAAAAGAGCCTACGCTCTTCTTCCGTCGCCGAGAAGTATATACTTAAGCCCTGCCTTTTCTGCAGCTTCTCTGTTCCAGAAGTTTCTTGTATCAAATACCGTCTTTCCAGGAAGCGCCGCAGCCATCTTTTCAAAGTCCATGGTGCCGAACTCGCTGTGGTTGACACCCAGAACTGCAAGATCTGCGCCTTCGCAGGCCTCATACATATCATAAGAGGTTTCCAGCTTCCGTGCAGCGTGCGGATCGCAGATCCGCACGGTGACACCGGCATCCTCCAGCAGTCCTTTGAGCTGCATGATCGGGGATTCTCTGATATCGTCAATATCCGGCTTGTAGGTCACTCCGTATAACGCTACGGTCTTTCCCTTAAGACCGCCCATAATTGACTCGATCTTAGAGAGAACGTAAGCAGGCATGGAGTCATTGTTCAGCCTTGACTGCCTGATCAGCTTTGAGTTTTCGCACTTTTCCACCAGGAACCACGGGTCCAGCGGGATGCAGTGACCTCCTACCCCAGGTCCCGGACTCAGGAAGTTGACTCTCGGATGCTGGTTTGACATGCGGATGACATCCCAGCAGTTTACGCCTACCTCTTCGCTCATCTTTGCCAGCTCGTTGGCAAGAGCGATATTTACATCACGGAAGGTGTTTTCCATGAGCTTGCACATTTCCGCCGTCGTGGAATCCGTAACAAAGATCTCGCCTTCCACAAAGCTTTCGTAGATTTCCTTTACAGCCAGGGCTGATTTTTCATTGATACCGCCCACAATACGGCTGTTTGTTCTCAGCTCTTCAATGGCCTTTCCCGGAAGAATTCTCTCCGGCGAATGAGCCACCAGCAGGTCTTCTCCCGGCGTAAGGCCGGATTCTGCAAGGATCGGCAGCATCAGGTCTGTAACAGTTCTCGGAGGGGAAGTAGACTCCAGCACTACAATGGCCCCCGGTCTCAGGCACGGTGTAATGGTCCTTGTGGCGGATTCAACAAACCGCATGTCCGCTGTCTTGTCCGGATTGATCGGTGTCGGAACAGAGATAATATAAACATCGCTGCCCACCGGACATTCCGTGGAACCCACCAGATGCTTTTCCTCCACAGCCTGCTTTACCAGGTCTCCGAGGAAAGGCTCTTCAATAATTGTTTCCCCCTTGTTCAGTGCATCGATTGCCTTTTCATTGACATCAAAGCCCACAACCTGATGGCCGTGGGTTGCAAACATGGCCGCTGTAGGAAGACCTACATACCCGATGCCGATGACACAAATGCTCTTCTTCATCCTTATGTTTCCTTTCTTATATCAACATATAAAATGTAAAATTACTTTTTCAGAAACCTGGCTCGCAATGCGCGGATTTCGCTGCGCACTTCCCCCGTCAGAACCAGTACGAATCCGTACACAATGATACCACAGAATATAAATAAAGCCAAATATAATTTGCCCTCCGGCAGGGCCTGCTCCATGAGCCGGATCACCGCAGCCATGACGGCTGCAGACAGGAGAATCCTGCAGAGGCTCAGAGGCTTCAGCCGCCACTTCAGGTACTTTCTCGTGCCCATGCGGGCCAGCAGGAAATACACGAAGAAACCGATGAACGTGGTCACCGCTGCGATATAATAGCTGTCCAGCAGGTTCACCAGCACCAGGTTCAGTCCCAGATTGACCGCCCCTCCGATCATGCTTCTCTTAAAGATTGCGGAGGTGTCGGAATTGAGCTCCCAGTGCTTGATGGAATACTCCGTCAGACCCAGGAACATCATCCCCAGGGCAACCCAGAACATAACCACATGGCCTTCCACATATTCCGGTGCAAACAGAGCGTAGGCCGCCTGCTGGCTCACCGCCCAGATGCCGGCCACCGCCGGAACCGCCACCAGCAGGTACATGCGGACCGCCTCGTTCAGCAGCTCCTGAACCTCGTCCTTTTTTCCCTCAGCCCACCGGCGCAGAATGGTAGGATAGCACCCCCGCATGATAGCCGCGTTGATCAGGGTAAATGCCGTGGCAACCAGAGAATAATTTGTCTGATAGATGCCGGAGGCTCCCGCCCCCACCCCGATGAGGATGATGTAGATATCCGACTTGTTGAGGATGGTGGTGGCAAACTGATTTCCCATAAGGGGCATCCCGTAGGCCTTCAGTTCCTTCAGGATCTCTCCGTCTGTCTGCCCGCGGAAGGAGGAAAAGATTCCCAGCCGCTTCATGGCCAGCAGAGCCACAAGCCCGTCCGTAAGGAAGTAGCTCAGGAAGATCCACTCGATCCGGCTTTCCCAGAGGAAGCAGAACAGCACCATAAAGAACAGCTTTCCGCACACCGTAATCACAGAAAGAATGAGATTCATCCGGACTTCCCGGACCGCAGCAAGCATGGCGATCATAAGCTGGGCCGTGTTATACGTGACAAACCAGAGAATTCCGCACACAAACACCCCGGTGGTATAAATCTCCATAAACTGTGCCACCGGTTCCAGATATGCTGCGGCCAGCCGCAGCAGGATCAGCAGCCCGGCTGCTGCACCGACGGAAATCAGATTGACCCGTTTCCAGGAATTTATGACGGTGGAGAAGAAGATTTCCTTCTTTCCGTCCAGTTCGTACTGATTGATATACCGCAGGACGGACTGGTTGAGCCACTGCACCGCCAGAAGGGCCAGCATGGTCACTGCGATGTTGACCGTGGAATAGTAACCCATCTGGGCCTTGTGGAACAGATAGGTCATGGCGGACATCATGACGATGCCCACCACTGCTTCAATGAGCTTGGCGATCATATAGACCACGGTGTCTTTGGCCATCGCTCCTTTGGAATTTTCTGCCATATAAGACTGCTCCTTGTTTTATTTGAACTGATAGTAGAGAGACTGGCTGTTTCCAAGGAACTGTACAGAGGACGCCACACTCATGTAGCGGATTCCGTCCTTGATCTCCACCAGATTGCGGGAACCCGGATACATGACGATGATATTGTGTCCCCCGGTCCGCTCTGCTGTTTTCAGGATATCGTGCAGGGCCGTCCGCTCTTTGATCTCGGAGATTCCGGTCCACGGGTTGACGCTGAGCTTTACGATGACGTTTTTCTTCGCATACTTTTCCAGAGCTTCCTGCAGGTACTGCCACTGGCTGGCGTTGTTTGAAGTCAGACTCTTGCCCGTTACCCCCAGGGTCAGGATCGTATAATCATCCTGATGCTTGATGCTATACACGTTTTCCGTCGGCTTTGTAAAGGTCATGCTGCTGTAGCTTCCGTTCAGCTTGCTGAGATCTGCAGCCATGTAGTCATCTCCGGCGGAGGCGGAGCCTCCTTCGCTGCTGGTGCTGGCCTGGGCCAGGATATAATCCACATAGACGGTTCCGGAAACAGCCTTTCCATCGGTACCGTAGGAGGCCACATAGATCTTGTTGAGCCGGATGCCGGAAAGGGCTCCCTCCGGCACCTGCACCACGGCCTTCTGCCAGGAGGTGCTGTCCATGGAGGCTGCAATGGTCACATCGGCCGTCTGGTCATTTCCGTAATACATGACGGCTTTCAGGGCATTGCCGCTGCCGTCTCCCTTGTACCAGATCTCAAATTCCGAAACGCCGGACGGGAAGAGTATTTCGCTGTTTTCCAGCCCTGCATAGACACACTGGGTGGTGACGGTGTCTTCCTTAAACTGATAGTCAATCCTCAGAGAGGAGCTTCCGTCATAGGACACGGTGCTGTCGATGGTTCCCCCTCCGGTCACACCGCCGTCCTCCGGATAATAATGATTCACAATGCTTCTGGATCCCTCAAAGCTGTTGATGGCCACGTATTTTTTGCCCACGGTGATCTTCAGCTGTCCCGTGACGCCATAGCCGGATGCGGTGACGGTGCAGACCCCTTCCCGGTCAGCCACAAAGCTTCCGTTTTCGATGTGGCCCACTCCGGAGTCATCGGCAGTCCAGGTCACCTGATCCTGACTGATGCCAAGGGAATACCCCTGGGGATTGAGGGCGGTGGCTGTAAGGGCCGTCTTCTGTCCGCTGACCAGGGCATAGGACCCTGCTTCTGCCCGGAGGGCAGCAATCCCCTTCATTACGGTAATATCAATGGTTTTGCTTACATCACCGTAAGAAACCGTAATGGTTCCTGTTCCCGTCTCCTGGGGCGTAAACACATTTCCGCTCCAGCTGCCCTTCAGACTGGAGCTGTAGGAAATCTGGGACTGGGCCACATTCATGACCTTCAGCTGTCCGTCGTACACAACGGCGCTGATGGCGGAGCCGAAGCCGTCAAACATGATATTATCGTCGGAATCCTTCACTTCCGCGCTGATGGCAGCGGCCACCCCTGCCGGACCGTTAGCGCTGATTCCGATGCCGTTTGCCACAGACCGCTGGGTGCCTTCGCTTGGAACATTGACTACGGAAACATCTGACGCGCCGTTCTCCTGCACCACCATGGTGGTGGAACCGCCGCCGTCCATATGGATGGCGTCATATACGCCGTAGGATTTCAGAATGGCGCCGCATTCATAATTGGTGGCTCCCTTGCCGTTCTTTCTTCCGTCGATGCACACAAGGTAGATTTTGCTCTTGTCCTTGTTGACCCCTGCCAGAGTGCGTGGCTGGGTGGAGGAAGGGCTCACTGCGTATCCGTACTGAACGATCTCCCCGTTTCGCAGAACCTCGCCTCCGCCGCTGATGCCGAAGGCGATGTCGGAAATGTTCTTTTCGGGCCTGATATAGAAGGCCTCGTTATCGTAAAAGCCCACAGCGGTGCCCACTGTATAATATGGAAGATAATATTCTCTGCTGGCGCTGTTCATCACGATGATATATCCGTTTTCCGGAACATTCACCGTTTCTCCCGGGGAGGAGATATATGTAATCACTCCGTTTTCCACCACCATCTTTGTCAGGGTGGAATAATACCGGTCCATATCTGCCGTTGAGGAAATGGCCGACCGGTCAAAATACACGGGCTTGGAAAAATCCGTCATTTTGTTTTTTGCCCCCAGGGTCATGGCCACCTTGTCTGCAGTGACAAAGGACAGGGTGGTTTTCACGTAATCGATAAAGGGAGTCCCCGCCGTGTCCACAAAGAGCCCTGCATACTGCCAGGAGCTGCCGTTGTAATAGTTCTGGGCCGCCGTCATCTGTCCGTCCTCCGCCACCTGCCCCATGCTGGATTTCAGGCTGCCGGAGCCGAAGAAGTCCCCGTTGATACCGGCAATGACGCCGTTGTCCTTTGCCAGCTTCTCCACCGTGGCCTTGGCGCCGTAGGTGTTGACATTTTCCAGAATTTCCAGAGAAAGGTTTGTCTCAGCAGCGTCCAGCGTCAGGACATACACATCCAGCCATCCCGTTTTATACAGCCGGGTGCTCTTTTCGTAGGTCAGACCCCGGATGATCTCCTGCACCTCTTTCTTTTCGTACAGCACCGTGGTATCCGATGCACCGTAAGCTGCCGGAGCCGTTACCGTCCCGACAGCCATCATGACGGCTGCCAGAATCAGAAGCGCCGTCCTTTTCATTTTTGTTCTCATAATTTTTACCCCTTTTTTCACACTACCGGTTGTAGCCGGTAATTCCGTTTTTGTTCATCCACTGAAGCTTGCTTTCCATAAGCTTCGCCAGCACAGGGCTTTCCGCCCCGTTCCAGGAGGAATACAGCCCCTGAAGCTCCAGAAGATCGTTATAAGTCAGATACGGATAATCCCCGGAAATCATGGTTCCGTCGTTTCCGAAGGAATAATAAAGATTTCCGTCGGGCATCATCCAGCGTTCCCCTGTAAGTTCGATGCCCTTTACCAGCCGCTCTGCGGCTGCCGCATATTCGGATGACCCGGTGGCCTGGGCCAGCCGGTAAAGAAAGACCGCCTCGGCGGCCTGATGATTCAGCGAAACATGGGTCCGCCGGGCCCGGCCGTTTGCGTGCCAGTAGTCATCCACCAGCCAGCCTTCCCTGCCGTCTGCCGGATCGGTTACGGTAAAGTGGCGCTGCCCTGCATAGGACACCAGAAACTTTCCAAAGAGCTCCGCCCGTTCCACCAGTTCTTCCGCTCCGAAGCTTTCGGCTGCATTGAGCAGGGCCATGGCCAGGTCCGTGTTGAACCGGGTGTCGAAATACCCGGCCTCAATCCCGTAGGCATCCATCAGCCAGGTGCTGCCGTTTTCCGACGGAAGGAACCCGCTGCTGTTTCTCCGCTCCTCCATGACATACAGCATGGTCAGGGCCAGAGCCCTGCTGGCTTTGTCCCCGCTGTTTCTCGCCATTTTTCCTGTGATATAGGCCGCCGGAAGCTTGTAGAAGTAATTGCTTCCATAAGGAATGTACGTGGACGGGGTCTCATAATAGTACCCGTCGTAGCACCAGCGGTTGGCGTCGGTAAACCGGTAGTTTTCCCAGCGGCTTACGGCTGCGGCATCGTTCCAGTCCACCAGAAAGGAATCGGAGCACAGGGCGGTAAAGTCGCAGAACTCTCCGGAATTCATGGCCGGGGCCTGCACCGTCAGGTAAAACCGGTCCCCCTGCTTTACGATCCGCAGACCTCCGGAGCTGTCCGGCAGGTACTCAATCATGCCGTTGGGGCGGCTGATGTACCGCTGGGGCGAAATGAAAATGCTCTCGCTTGTGCCCGTGCGGATAAAGTACATGCCGTAAGGAAGGGGACCTTCCTTCAGTTCCGAAATCTTCCACGTTCCGGCGGCGCTGTCAAAGCTGCGGATGCTGCCCTCTCCTGCATCAAGCTGAAAAACACTGAAAACGGTATTCTCAGTGT
>JBJFFZ010000125.1:3602-8840 GCA_051892195.1 Anaerovoracaceae bacterium | reverse complement strand
ATTCCTTTTCAGACGGGAAATGATATAATATTTTCATTGAAGCAGACAATGGGGTCTATGACTCTCGTTGCCTGCTTTTTTACTATGTAAAAGTCTGGAGGAATGAAAATGAAGCCGGTTATAGGAGTAATGCCTTTATGGGATGATGAAAAGGAAAGTCTGTGGATGCTTCCTGGTTATCTTGACGGAATCAAAGCAGCAGGGGGGCTGCCATTCATATTTCCGATGACAGCAGATGGGACAGACATTGAGCGGCTGTGTGCTATGTGCAGCGGCTTCCTTTTTACTGGCGGCCATGATGTTGGCACTGAGCTTTATGGGGAGAAAGGGATTCCGGGAATGGTTGTATCCTGCTCAGAAAGAGATGAAATGGAACTTCAGGTCCTTAAAACTGCAATGACAGAAGACAAGGCAGTGCTTGGAATCTGCAGAGGCATTCAGTTTATCAATGCTGCTTTAGGAGGAACCCTGTATCAGGATCTGCCCACGCAGCATCCATCCGCCATCCAGCATCATATGACGGCGCCCTATGACAGAGAAATACACAAGGTAAGAATCTGCCATGGAACGCCCTTGTATGACCTGATCGGTGAGGAAATCATCGGTGTAAACAGTTATCATCATCAGGCAGTCAGAAATCTGTCTGTGAAGCTGAATGTCATGGCTGAATCGGAGGATGGCCTGATTGAAGCAGTTTATATGCCTCAACAGAAATACATCTGGGCAGTTCAGTGGCATCCGGAGTTTTCTTATAAGATTGATCCAAAGAGCCTGAAAATATTTCAATCCTTTGTGGATGCCTGTAAATGATGCTCTAATTTTGATTTTGAAATGCTCTGGAAATTAGACGGCAATGCGTTTCATAGTGTATAATCAGTGTGAGGCAGGACGTTTGTGCTTTTTGACCCGGCAGCAGGAGAAAGCAGATGAGGGCTGTCATCTGTCTAAAAGCGGAACAGACTTCTCAAAAAGGTTATGGTTGATATGTTATTGTAAAAAGGAGAACTTGTATGGAAGAAAAGAAAACGACCATGGTAAGATCGCTGTCTAAGTGGAATCTGCTTTCCATAGGCATCGGGGCTGTGATTGGATGGTCCTGGGTGATTTATGCAGGCTACTGGAGCGTTACTCCGGGGACCGGAGGCGGTATTCTGGCATTTGCAGTGGCTGCTGTGCTGTGCAGTCTCATCGGGCTCATTTATGCCGAGCTGACATCTGCTTTTCCTAAGATTGGAGTTGATGTGAGCATTACCTTCATGGGACTGGGAGAGATACCTGCCCTTATTGTTAGCTGGTGCGTTATTCTGCTGTGGGTGGGCTTTATCCTTGTGGAGGCCATTATGTTTCCGATTATTCTCGGGAATCTCGGGATTAACATTCCCATGGCAGGCGAGCTGTATACTGTCATGGGCAAGCCTGTAATGCTTACGAACGTAATAATTGCAATTATCTTTAATACTTTTTTTGCATTTATCAACTATCGCGGGGTTAAGCTGTCAGGCTGGATACAGACTGCTGCTGTGGCAATTCTTACCCTTGCAGCAATCTTTTTCTGCGGTTCCGGAATCACAATGGGAGATGCGTCAAATGCGCAGCCCCTCTTTACGGATGCTGCAGGTCTTACAACAATCATGCTGATGGTTCCGGGATTTCTCAGCGGATTCAATGCAATCCCGCAGGCAGTAGAGGAGACGGATATATCGCCGAAGACGGTAGGAAGGCTGGTTCTGATGACTGTCTGGGGATCTGCTCTTTTCTATATACTGATTATTCTGGGACTGGCATTTGCCATGCCGGCTGAAATGCGCGCAGGGGAAGGACTTGTGGTTGTTCAGGCTGTGGGCATGCTCTTTGGAGGATCAAAGATTGCAGTGGGATTTGTCACGTTTGCATCTCTTCTGGGAATGCTCACCACATGGAATGCAGCCTATATTGCAGGCAGCCGCTTCCTTTACGGACTTGCCAGAGCAAAGATGATTCCTGACAAACTGGCAGTGCTCCATCCGGTATACGGAACTCCAAAGAATGCGATTCTTCTCATGTTTCTGCTGGGAACAGCAGCTCCGTTCCTCGGGACAAATTCTGTGATTTATGTGGGAATTATGGACATCAGTTCCTTTGGACTGATCATTACATGGCTGTTTGTAACATTTGCATTCCTGAAGCTGAGAAAAACAATGCCTGAAATCAACCGGCCGTATAAAGTTCCGTGCGGTACGGCAATCGGCTGGATTTCCGTGGTTTTCTGTATTGCGTATCTGTTTATCTATACACCGTGGGGACCGTCAGGCCTTATTCCTGTAGAGTGGACAGGGCTTGCCGTTTTTGCGGCTGCTGCGGTTATTGTCTATTTCACATATAACAGACGGAGCGGAAAAATGGACTATGAGGAACGCAGAAGCCTTTTAACAGGTATGGATGAAAAGCAGTAACGAACGTCCGGATGGATATGTCCGGAATATATGCAGGAGTTTAATTTTATGGAATTTATAAAAAAAGAAATAAAAAATCATATCGCATATATAACCATCAGCAGGCCCCCTGCAAATGCCATGAACAGGCAGCTTTACGAGGAGCTTGGGGCAGCGTTCAACACGCTGTACGATGAGCTTGATGATGTGAGAATTGCCATTCTCACGGCAGAAGGAAAACAGTTTATTGCAGGAAATGATCTCGGCGAAATCGATGAAAGCGGAGTGTCCGATATGGCATTTCAGGCAAATTATTTCAACAACTGTATCAGTGCAATTGTCAACTGTCCGGTTCCTGTGATAGGTGCAGTCAATGGTGCTGCGGTTGGCGCAGGATTCTGTGTTGCAGCTGCATGTGATGTTCTTGTTGCGGCGCAGGGCGCGCGGTTCGGTCTTCCGGAGATGAAGGTTGGTGTTTTAGGAGGAATGGCATTCCTTCCTGCAATGGTTCCTCAGAAGCTGGGACGTTACATGACTCTTACAGGAGCGCTGATTCCTGCAGAAAAGCTGGAAAACTACGGTTCCGTGCACAGTGTAGTTCCACGGGAGGAGCTGATGGCTGCTGCTGAGCGTATTGCAGAGGAAGCCATGCAGGCCCCGCCTCTCAGTCTCAGGGCGTGGAAAAAATGTATAAAATACATAGACCGGCTGGATTTTGCAAGCACAGAACATATTACAGATCTTGCGTTTTTTGACCTGATGGATACGGAGGATTCCGATGAGGCTGTAAAAGCGTTCATGGAAAAGCGCAAACCTGTTTATAAAGGGAGATAGACGCAGGCAGACCGCTTTTCTGTGTTGATCTGCAAAATGAAACGGAGTACAGAATATTATGAAGGACTACTTGAAAGAATATAACAGTAAGAAAATAACGGTTGCTGAGGCACTGGATCAGATACAGTCCGATATGAATATTTATGTCGGTGTGGATGTGGCGGAGCCTGCTGCAATCCTGCGGGAGCTTCACACCATATCGGACAGAGTGAGAAATGTAACGGTGAACAGCGTGCTGGGACCTGAGGATTATAAGCATTTTCACGATGAATCAGGAAATATAAGGACCGAGCCGTTTTTTTACGGCCCTTATACGAGAAGAGCCCATAGCACAGGGAATATTTCCCTTGTTCCCGCAAGCATCAGCACCCTTTTCCGGGACCGCGCCGCGTTCCGAAAGCCTGATGTTTTCATAGGACTGGCTTCTCCTATGGATAAGCACGGGTTTATGACTCTGGGAATGTGCATTTCCCAGGAAATGGATGCCCTTGAAAAGGCAGATATCGTTATTCTGGAAATAAATCCCAATGTTCCGGTTGTTTACGGCGATGCTGCCGTCCATATCAGGGACGTTGATTTTATTGTGGAATCAGACCGGGAGATTCCTCAGGATCCGGTGGCAGAACCCAATGAAATTCAGGAGATGATCGGCCGCAATATTGCAGATCTCATCGAAGACGGTTCCACCATACAGCTTGGAATCGGCGGTATTCCGGATGCAGCTGCCAGGCAGCTGATCAACAAGCATGATCTGGGGGTTCATTCAGAAATGTTTACCCCAAGCATGGTTCATCTCTACGAAGCAGGGGTCATAACAGGAGCAAAGAAAAATATCGACAGAGGAAAAATGGTCTGCACGCTGCTGACATCATCGCCGGAAGTCTTTGAATTTGTGGACAGAAATCCGGTGGTAAAGATGATGCGCGGTTCTTATGTAAACGATCCGTTTGTAATCATGCAGAACGACAAAATGGTAGCCATCAATTCGGCGCTTCACGTTGATCTGACCGGTCAGATTTTTTCCGAAACCATCGGTCACAGGACGTACAGCGGTTCCGGCGGAGCAAACGATTTCGCCATGGGGGCCCACCGCTCCCGGGGCGGAAAAGCCATCATCGCCCTGCCGTCCACCAAGAAAAAAGGGACTGTTTCATCCATACAGCCCCTGGATCTGGAAGGAGGCACGGTTACTGTGCTGCGCCAGACCGTGGATTATGTCGTAACTGAGTACGGCGCAGCGCCCCTTTCCGGCCGCAGCATAAAAGACAGAGTGGAAAACCTCATCGCCGTGGCCCATCCTGATTTTCGCAGCGAGCTGCGGGAGCAGGCAAAGAAACTTGAGCTTTGGTAACAGAAAAGGAGACAAAGGAATCATATTATGGAACTTGCCATGCTTGATTGGATTCAGTCCAATCTCCGGTGCGGGATTCTGGACAGCGTTATGACAGCGATTACGGGATTGGGGGACGGCGGATGGATCTGGATTGCCCTGACCGTTCTGCTGCTCCTGTTTCCCGGAACAAGGAAAACAGGGATGGCCATGGCCCTGGCGCTGGTGCTGGACCTTCTCCTGTGCAATGTGATTTTGAAGCCTTTGGTGGCCCGGGTACGGCCATTTGATATGAACACGGCGGTCCAGCTTCTGCTTGAACCGCCTTCCGATTATTCTTTTCCATCCGGACATACGGCAGCTTCTTTTACTGCGGCATCAACCCTGTATTTCCGCAAAAGCAGGCTCTGGATTCCTGCTGCGATTCTGGCGGGTCTCATTGCCTTTTCGCGGCTGTATCTTTATGTGCATTACCCTACGGATGTGCTGGCGGGAGCGCTGCTTGGCATTCTGTTCGGGTGGATCGGAACTGCCCTGATGACAGGTTTGCAGCGGATTTTTTATTCAAATTAATTTTTCCCTAACAAATCCTGAATAGTTTTGAAACAAATGTGCCTTATACTGACACCGTCATCTGGCACAGAGCGATCTGTGCAAAATCAA
>JBJFFZ010000125.1:0-3502 GCA_051892195.1 Anaerovoracaceae bacterium | reverse complement strand
TTATTTTTGGCAATTGCTGTAACATTGCTCCTTATGCCAGAAAAACTTGTCAGAGGAAAGCTTGCGGGTAAAAAGAGGTATGTCACAGGCGCAGCTTCCCTTGCTGTGGCTGTTGTTGTAATGGGAATTGTTTACGTATCAAATGGCGGATTTCCGGCATTGAACTTAATTTTCGTTTAAGCACGGGAACCGGTAAAGAAGACCAGTGAACCCCCTTTTGTTAGACAGAATCCAGTTTAATGAAAGGGGTTTTCTTTTTCTGATTAATAATTCTGAAACAAAAGCTTAACAAAACGGAAATAAAGGCTCCCTACAATAGAAAGGATGAGAGCCTTCTGAAATGAATGTCCGGGGCGGATGCCAGGCATCCGAAAATGCGGGTTATTCGGGGAAGTTTTTATTGTTTGTACAGAAATGCAAATCAATTGTTATATATAGGAGAACAGGCATGATCAATATTTTAGTGCTGGAAGATGATATAAAATTAAACCAGACAGTGTGTACCTATCTGAACGACAGCGGTTTTCATGCAAAAGGGTGTCTGTCTGCAAATGCTGCGTATGAGGAAATGTATAACAATTTTTACGAGCTGATTGTTTCAGATATTATGATGCCGGAAATAGATGGTTTTGAATTTGCAGAAAGTGTAAGGCGTGTGAACAAGCATATTCCGATCCTCTTTATGTCTGCAAAAGATGACCTTCCTTCCAAACAGAAAGGGTTTCAGCTGGGCATCGATGATTACATGGTAAAGCCCATTGAACTGGATGAACTGCTGCTTCGGGTCCGGGCCCTTTTGCGCCGCGCCAACATTGAAATGGAAAGAAAACTGGCGGTGGGCAATCTGAAGCTGGATGCAGATGCCATGACCGCGGTTGTTTCAGGCGAGGAAATACCTGTAACCACCAGAGAGTTCCATATCCTTTATAAGCTGCTTTCTTATCCGAACAAGACATTTTCCAGAGCGCAGCTTATGGATGAGTTTTGGGGTGTTGACAGTGAGACGAGTCTCAGGGCGGTGGATGTATACATTACGAAGCTTCGGGATAAGTTTTCCGCATGCGACGGGTTTGAGATAAAGACGGTCAGGGGACTGGGCTATAAGGCGGTATTATGATGAAAGAGAAACGTGCGTATCAGGATCATCGAGTAAAGAAAAAAATATTTCCCGTTTCCGTTTTTTTCTCTGTTTTTGTGGCATCCGGATTGTTCACAACCATGCAGATGAAAATCATCGGAGAGGAAATTGATTATAAGAGCATTCCTCCTCACAGTCATGTCCTGATTTTCGGAATCTGGTTTCTGGCAGCCGTCGTGTTTACCGTATGGACCAGCTATCAGGTATCGAGACATTATCAGAAACCCATTGAAGAGTTTTCGGAAGCTGCCCGTAAGGTGGCTTCGGGAGATTTTTCCGTGTATCTTGCACCTCACCATACTGCAGATAAATATACGCACCTGGATGTTCTGTTTACGGATTTCAATAAGATGGTGGAAGAGCTTGGAAGCATAGAAACCCTGAAAACAGATTTCTTTTCCAATGTTTCCCACGAAATCAAGACGCCTCTTGCAGTGATACAGAATCATGCAGAGCTGCTCCTGCTGCAGGAACCTGCGGAGGAAAAGAGCAGGGAATATGCAGAAAATATCCTCCATGCTGCAAAACGGCTTTCAAATCTCATTACCAACATGCTGAAGCTCAATAAGCTGGAAAAGCAGGCCATCAAACCCGTGTCAGAGAGGTATGATCTTTGTGCCCAGCTGTGCCAATGCGCACTGCAGTTTGAAAACGTATGGGAGCAGAAGAATATAGCGTTTGAGGCGGAAATCGAAGAGCGCACGATGATAGAAGCCGATGAGGGACTTCTGGAGCTTGTCTGGACAAATCTTTTATCCAATGCAATGAAGTTTACTGCTCCCGGCGGAACAGTTACCTTATCACAGACATCGGATGAAGAGGAGGTAACTGTTTCCGTTGCGGATACCGGATGCGGCATGGATGAAAAGACGCAGCAGAAAATTTTTGATAAATTTTTCCAGGGCGATCCTTCTCATTCTACGGAAGGAAACGGGCTTGGGCTTGCACTTGTAAAAAGGATCCTTCAATTATCGGACGGAAGTATCGAAGTGGAAAGCAAAGCCGGACAGGGAACGAAATTTACTGTGAGAGTGCCCAGAGTCCATCAGTTAAGCGGAGAGGAGGCGTTTTCATGGAACAGGAAAGAAAATCTTATGTAGGATATGAATATAAGGAGATTACAGTGGGTGCCAATCTGGTATCCATGTATCTGGACTGTTATGAGAATTTCGGCTGGATTGCAGAGGAAGAGCTGCCTGATATGGCAAAGCCCCATCAGGCAACCATCCGCATGAAGCGTGACAGGAAAATCATCAATAAAATGGAACTGACCAGATTACAGAGAAATTTTGAAGCCTGTGCCCATGATCTCAGCAAACTGGAGAAGGCAAAGACCTCTGCAGCAACGGCCTGGGCACTGGCGGCGGGAATAGCGGGAACCGTGTTTATGGCAGGTGCTACCTTTGCTGTCACTCATGAACCCCCCGTTATATGGCTGTGTGTGCTGCTTGCCATTCCAGGGTTTGCGGGCTGGATACTCCCGTATTTCATATATCGTAAAGTTTTAAAGAAGCAGACAGAAAAGCTGCAGCCTTTGATGGATGAGAAAATGGAAGAGATTTATCAGGTTTGCGAAAAAGGGCATTCCTTATTGCTGTGAATGAAGAAATCAACATTTGATATACATTGGATATAATACAGATTTATGAAGCTGCAAAGATAGAATGGAAGAATCATGTCAGTAAAAATAAGTGAAAAACAAAGACGGTTTGTTTTTGTTAATTTGATGATTACAGGAATTGCTACGTCAATGCTCGCTACGGCCATGACAACAGCCCTTCCGCCAGTGGCGGAGTATTTTGAAATCAGCATGACCACCGGACAGTGGATGACGAGCGGTTACTCCCTGGTCATGGGAATTGTAATGCCCCTGACCGCATTTTTAATCAAGAAAATTCCTGCAAAAAAACTATACATATCCAGTATTGTATGTTTTATTGCCGGTGAGGTGGTTTGTATTCTGGCGCCGGGCTTTGGTGTAATGATGGCGGGCAGAGTGCTGCAGGCAATCGGCAATGGCATACTTACATCCATGGGACAGGTCATCATATTGTCCATATATCCGGAGGAAAAAAAGGGCACCATGATGGGGTGGTATGGACTGGTGGCTACCGCAGCACCGATTATTGCACCTACAATCGCAGGTTTACTTGTAGATACCGTGGGCTGGAAATATATCTTTATCTATACAATGCTTGTTATGCTCATTTCCCTTGTTACGGCCGTGATTCATTTTCGTGATGTGCTGGAACTGCAGGAGATTGAATTTGATACGATTTCTTTCATTTTAAGTATTATTGCATTTGGCGGAATCACACTTGGAATCGGAAATATAGGAAGCTTCGGCATAACAAGTCTGATGTC
>JBJFFZ010000124.1:0-8964 GCA_051892195.1 Anaerovoracaceae bacterium | reverse complement strand
TATGAACAGGAGGTTTGATTTGCTACTTTTTCATGGTAAAATTTCATGTTAAAATAGGTACGGAAGATGAAAATACAAGGATATTCGAGGAAAGAAACATGAGACTGAATAAATATATCGCCCACTGCGGGGTATGCTCCCGGCGCAAAGCCGACGAGCTCATTGAACAGGGTGCCGTTACCATCAACGGCGTGACTGCCCATACAGGAGAAGATGTAAAAGACGGTGATGTGGTGGCTGTTTCCGGCCGTCCCATCCGCCCGGAAAAACGGCTGGTCTATTATCTGCTGAACAAACCGGTGGGCTACATTACAACGGTGGATGACGAGCAGAACCGTCCCACGGTCATGGAGCTTCTGGACGATATTCCGGAGCGGGTCTACCCGGTGGGTCGGCTTGATTTCAATACCTCCGGCATGCTCCTTCTCACAAATGACGGAGATCTGACCCAGCGTCTGACCCATCCCAAAAGCCATATCGTCAAAACATACATCGCCGAGGTGGCCGGTCTTCTGACCATGGGGGAAGCAAAACGTCTCGAGCGGGGCGTGGATATCGGCGGATATATTACCAGGCCGGCCCAGGTAGAGGTTCTGAAGCAGTCAGAATCCACCTCCATCGCCCAGATCCGGATTTCCGAAGGAAAAAACCGCCAGGTCCGCCGGATGTTCGAAGCGGTGGGACACCGGGTGGTAAAACTGGAAAGAACTGCCATTGGAAACATGAAAATGGCGCACCTCAGACCGGGCCAGTATCGCAACCTCTCAAAAAATGAGATCGATTATCTGAAAAGCCTTTAAACAGTCACAGCACTTTATAGAAGCAGATGCAGCCGCATCTGATGAATGATCATTCGAGGTAAGGAAATGGAAACAGAAAAAAACAATCTCATAGTGAAAACAACCGGGCTTGTTCTGAATATTGTCTCTTCCTATGTTCAAAAGGGAGACTTTGCCATAGACTGCACCATGGGCAACGGAAATGACACCCTGTCATTGGTAAAGCTCACGGGTGCAGACGGAAGCGGCGGAGAAAATCCTCTGGTATATTCCTTTGATGTGCAGAAGGTAGCGCTGGAAAAGACAGAGGAGCTTCTTAAGGCAAACGGCATTTCCGATCCCAAAGCCAATGGGATTGAGCTGATTTGCGATTCCCATGTAAACATCGACCAGTATGTTGAGAAAGCAGGCAGAAAGCCTTCTGCCATACTGTTTAATCTCGGTTTTATGCCTGGGCAGGACAAATCCGTTCTGACCAGTGCGGACACCTCCATGACAGCGATTAAAAAAGCACTGGACTGCATCTGCGAAGACGGACTTGTTTCAATTGTAACCTATCGCGGTCACACAGAAGGCCGGGAGGAGCACGAAAAAATTCTGGAATACGTCAGCAGTCTTCCCTCCAAGCAGTTCCACGTTGCTTTTTTTAATATGATCAACCAGAAGAAAACAGCTCCGTCTGTCTTCTTCGTCACCAGAAAAAAGAGAGTGAAGTGATTATGACAACAGAAGAATTAAGAACACGGCTGGAGGAAATTCTCTCGGATCGTGCTCCGGAGGGCCAGGATCCCACAGGCGATATTCAGGTGCTGGAGCCGAAGTTTATCAGCTATTCCGACGAGGGATGGCTTACGGCGGAGTTTCTGCCCCGCCCGTGGCAGCAGAACGGTCTTCAGGTGGTGCAGGGCGGAATCCTGGGCTACATGATCGACTGCATTTTCGGCCCCTTTGCCTATGTTTTATCCGAAGGGCGGCTTTCCGGGACCATCGATACCACCTGCAACTTCCTTCGCCCGGTAAAGGCGGACGGAAGGCCGGTGCGTGTTTCTGCACGGTTTGTGACAAACACGAAGCGCACCCTCCACGGAGAGGCGGTCCTGTATAACGGGGATGGAAAGGTGGCTGTGACAGCGTCCACCAACATGATGAAACAGGCATAAAACAATTGCACGGCAAACAGAAAAGAGCAGCGGACTTTATCATGTGTCCCTGCTCTTTTGTGTTTTCATCTGCTTTTATTTCTGTGTCCAGCTGCGGAGCCGCTGCACCAGAGAATCGGAGCTTTCTTTTTTTGTGCTTTCCCTGAGTTCCTGAGCCGAAGCTGCATTTTTTTCAAAGATTTCCTGATTCAGACGGTCTTCGGTCTGGCTTTTCAGATTCTGTATGCGGCTGCGTTCCTTCTGCTCCACAGCCAGTGCCCGCCGAAGCTCTTCCATATCCAGAGGAGGTTCCGGCTTTCTTGCTTCTTTTCTCGTGTACATTTCCACCGAAGGCATCTGATTTCTGTACCGGGCAGAGTCATGGTCCGACACCGTACTGCGGGATATTTCGTTGTCAGGCTCATCGTAGGCTGTTTCCGGCAGCCGTCGGGATGCTTTTGCGGACAGAGTGCTTTTCTTTTCGTTCTGCGCCAGATCCAGAATCTTCATGGCGGCATCCTCTGCAGAGGCCTGTTTCTTTGTCTTCCCCTGCTTTCTTCGCACCTGATCCAGATCGATATCCGCTTTTTCCAGTATTTCCGGATTGGTCTGCTTCAGCTGAGCCAGCAGCTCCTCTACCACCAGATTGCGCTGGATGCTGTCTTTTTCCGGCTCCGGCTCAGGCTGGCCCTTCAGCTCCGCCATGGCTTTGTTCAGCATCTGCTTTCGTTCCTGCAGTCTCCGGGAAGTGCCGCCGTAACCGATGATTCCATAGCTGAGCTCGATCAGAATCTCATATGCATATCCGAAATAAAAGAGAACCATGGTGAAAAGCTGGTCAAACATGGCCCCCAGCATTTCTTCGCTGATTCCCCTCGGGATCAGCTGACTGCAGCGGAAATATACGCTTTCATTTTTCAGATCTGTGCCGAAATGACCGATCTGCATGCTCTTGTTAAAATCAGAGCAGAATTTCTGAATGTCCTCCAGACGGTCTTTCGGAACTCCGCTGGCCACAAAGCACAGAATCTGCATGACATCGTAACCGATCTCCATGCCCTTAACCGCCCCTTCCGCAAAGCCTACAGAAACAGAAGGCCGTTCATTGGGATACTTTGCCGTCACATTCTGCACATGAAAGATAATCATTTCCGAACCATCATTGCGAAGGATCTCAGCATCCGGATATCCGTTTTCCCTTATGAATTTTTCGCAAAAGCGCAGTTTTTCTTTCAAGTTCATACTAATTCAATCCTTTATCTTCCATCCTCTGCCCATCAGAGAAGGCTGTCCAGCCAGAGCATTTCATGGGCTCTGCCCATGGACTCAAACACCGTTTCACCCTTTGAAAAACGCATGGTCCCCCGGTGCTTTGAATCATACGGCTTCCATCCGTTTCCGGGATTGCCCCTGCGGATAAACTCTGACCACGCATGGTGCATAAGAGCAGCCGTCTCATTTCCCTCAGGATCATCCGCCCCTACAACGCCCAGGAAGGAATGAAACACAAAGTGAAGCTCTGCAATATGCCGGACACCAAGGCCCTCCTTTTTCATGAGGTCCGTAAGGTAGTCAAAGTGATAGGCATAAACTCCGTTTCCCCTGGCTGCAAGAAGGTCTGCGTAAGGCAGCATGGATCCCTTGAACTTCTGCAGTCCGTAGATCTCGGAAAGCTGCCGGAAGGGCTCTGTCTCCCCTTCGGCAGGATACCGTTTCCATACCTCCTGCCAGCGCTCAGGAAACATGTTTGCAAGCTCCTGCACATACTGCTGCTTTGTAAGATCCCGGCTTACAAACATACTTCCCTCATGGGTATTGAAGCCGAACAGAAGATCCACATCCGCCGGAGCCTGTTTCGCCGGATCCGGCACCTGGTCTCCTTCAAACAGCAGACCGTCCAGCACGGGATTTGACCGGAACAGACGAAGACTTCCGTCCTTTTTAAAATACCATGCCTTAAGAATCTCCTCCCCCGGAATGCTGCGGAGCCTCTTCAGATCCTCCGGGCTGTCGGAAAGTCCCAGATCTGCCAGCACCGACCGGCTGTTTTCCAGCGCAATCTGCGGATTGCCGTGACCGTAATGAACCGAGGTTGCTGCCGCGCGAATGCTTCCG
This sequence comes from Anaerovoracaceae bacterium, assembly GCA_051892195.1. Lineage (GTDB taxonomy): Bacteria > Bacillota > Clostridia > Peptostreptococcales > Anaerovoracaceae > CAKQOE01. The sequence goes on along the minus strand of JBJFFZ010000124.1, from coordinate 4,931 downwards.
CTCTCCAGGATGCAGCGCCGGAACATCCCCTTCATCTGAGGCATGCACATGAGAACGGAAACTGCAAACGCACCTGCCGATTCGCCTCCGATGGTAATGCAGTCCGGATCTCCGCCGAACTCCCGGATGTTTTCGTGCACCCAGCGCACCGCCTGCATAATATCAAGGATCTGATAACAGCCGGTGATTCCTTCTTCCTCCCGGAGAGATGCAAGGGCCAGGGCGCCGAAAGGACCGAGGCGGTAATTGATGTTCACATAGACGATTCCGTCTTCGGCAAAGCCTTTTCCTTCGTAAAGCTTCATGTTGCTGCCGCCGGTTTCAAAGGCTCCCCCATGAATAAAGACGTATACCGGAAGCTTTGCATCAGGGCTCGGGTCCTTCGTCCGTATGTTAAGATACAGGCAGTCCTCAGAAGATATGCCCAGGACCCTTTCGGTTGTCACATGGTTGTCCGTGATCAGCTGCAGACCTGGAGCTCCAAAGTGCGTACAGTCCCGGACTCCTTCCCAGGCCTCCGGTTCCTGAGGCGGCCGGAAACGGAGCTCTCCTGCAGGAGGCTTTGCATATGGAACTCCGAGAAACGAACAGATCCCCTGTTCTCTGATCCCTTCCACCACACCATACCTTGTACGAACTCTGACCATGTCAATTATCCTTTCTCTGATGCTTTCTGTCTCATAATAAAAACTGCAACTATTTTACCACAATCACCTGACAAAATGCGTATTATTTGTGTTAGAATATGGTTCGGTTGCTATAAACATGGAGGATTTCAATTTGGATATCAAAGACTTTCACGTTGAGATGTGGCTCAACAAATATGAAAATGACTGTAAATATAATCTTTCGGATACATTTCCCCACCGTCTTACTGCCGGCGAGCTTCTGAAGCTGACAGGAAAACAGGAAGAGCTTACAGAGGAGCTTTTAAATCTCGGTCTGGACTATGGAGAGATCACAGGCTCCCTTCGTCTGCGGACTGCCATTTCCGGCCTTTACCAAAATGTTTCTCCTGACCGGATTTCCGTGGCCCACGGCGCCATCGGAGCAAACGCCCAGCTGCTTCTTTCTCTTGTATCTCCGGGGGATCATGTAATCTCGGTGATTCCGTCCTACCAGCAGCTGTATTCACTTCCGGAATCCCTCGGTGCTGATATTACGCTGCTGAGACTCCGGGAGGAAACCGGATGGAGTCTGGATACAGACGAGCTGAAAAATGCTGTGACCGACCGGACACGGCTGATCTGCCTCAACAATCCCAACAATCCCACCGGCTCTGTTCTCACAGAGTCTCAGATGAAAGAAATCGCAGAAATTGCAGATGCCCGGGGCATCTATGTTCTCTGTGACGAGGCTTACCGCGGGCTGTGCCACGAAGGGGATTTTTTCCGACCTTCTTTTATTGATATTTACGATAAAGCAGTTGTCACCGGGGGAATGTCAAAGACCTTTGCTCTGGCAGGGCTTCGCATCGGCTGGATTGCAGGGCCTGCAAAGATCATCGATGACATTAACCGTCACCGGGACTATCACATTATCAGTGCAGGAAAAATCGACGACCTTCTGGCTTGTATCGCCATCGAGAACAAGGATGCCATCCTGAAGCGAAACATCGCCATCTGCAGACAGAATCTTGATTATATCGATTCCTGGATCCGCAGAGAACCGGAGTTTTCCTTCGTCCGGCCGGCTGCCGCCACCACCTGCTTTGTAAAATATGACCTTCCCATGGCCTCTGAGGAGCTGTGCCACCGCCTCCGCAGGGAAGCAGGTGTCCTGTTCGTTCCGGGCAGTGCCTTTGAGCATGACCGTCATTTCCGCTTCGGCTACGGAAACCATCCGGATATAATCCGTGAGGGCCTTGAGGCTGTATCGGTCTGGCTAAAAAAATACCGTTCAGAAAAAAAATAATACAGAAACTGCAAAACGACCTCCCTGCTGTGGCAAAACAGGGAGGTCTTTTCGTTTTGGGAAGATCCGGACAGGATTCGTTTTTATTCTGTGTTTTTTTTCCAGTCGCCTCCGTATTTGCAGGCAGGGATATGACGGCCTTCCCTGTCCTGGCAGGAACAGGCTCCGCAGACTCCTTCTCCGCAGCACATTGTTTCATTGTTGCTGAAGGACTGATGGGCGCCGCTGCGGAGGGCTGCTTCTTTTGATGCAGCCTCCTGAAAGCCTGGACTTCCCAGGATCAGTATTTCATCGTATGCCTGCTCTGCAAACACCTTATCCAGGGCTGCTGCATATTCCAAAGAGCCTGGCTCTCCGAAGAGAATACGGCGTGGGCCCCAGTCTTTTTCTTCTTTCAGAAACTCCTGTATCAGCTCTATTTCTGCGGTCCCCGGCGATACGATCAGATCCGATGGATTCTGGGAACTCAGCAGATTGAGGGCATGCACGGCAGGGACGATTCCTGCTCCGCCTGCAAGAAACAGAAGCTTTTTACCTTTCATTTTTCCCGGCAGTCCGTGAATGCCATTTCTGTAAGGCCCCCGAAGAATCACGGCATCTCCCTGCCTGCATTCTGCCAGGGCTCTTGTTTTTGCTGAAAGCACCCGGAAACAGACGGTCAGGATTCCTTCCTTCTCATCTGCATCAAGCACAGACAGAGGCACATCATAAAAGGACTCCCATTGCTGTCCCCGAATAAAAATATGGGCACCCGGGATTCTGCACCGGAGGGCAAGTCCTTTTCTGCATTGAATCTGAAGAAGAATAAACTCTCCCTTCTGCAGCTCTCTTCTGCGGATTACGGTGCACAGCTGGTCCGTGCGGGGCTCCGCACGCTTCCTGCCTCCCAGAATATATTCATTATAGATACAGACACCGGTCCAATCGCAGTCACATTCGTTTTTTCCCTGCAGTCTGCTGCATACAAGGCAGTTTCCTGTTTCTGCCAGACGGCACGGACAGTTTTCGGACGCTTCGTCCATGCATTTGATGGTTTTTTTCTGCATTGCTTTTTCCCCTTACGAACCGTTTGTTTCAGTCTTGTTATACTTTTACAGTATGCCTGGTTCGGTGCAGGGGTTCCTGTTTTCTGCGCAAAGGACTCACTTAGAGACCAAGCTGCCGTTTCAGTTCTTCTGTTTCTATTTCAGTCTGCCGGATGAGAAACAGCTTTTGTGTCCGGTTCATGCGCTTGATCTGATTCTCTCTCCGCTTTGCCTCGCTGCGGTCCTCGAAGACCTCCAGATGTACCAGATGCAGTGGTCCCCGTCCCCGGGTGTATTTTGCACCCCGCCCCTGGAAATGTGCGGTCAGCCGTTTTTTTATATCGTTGGTCCAGCCGGTATAAAGTGTGTTGTCTCCGCATCGGAGAACATATACGTATTCCATGGTTGTTCCTGCCCTTTTTTTTCATTTCTTTCATTATATCCGGGGACTGCCCTGGAGAAAACCATTTTTTGATTCTATTTTACAGCGGTCACGAATAAGCATATAACATGAATTCACTTGAAGCAGGGGGAACATGGAATGAAAAATGAAAATGCGTTTCACATTTATAATGACATAAAAAACAGGACCAACGGGAATATCTATATCGGCATTGTGGGTCCTGCAAGAACCGGAAAAAGCACCTTTATCCGCCGTTTTACAGAACAGATGGTCCTTCCGTTTGTGGAAGATGCCAGTCAGTCTGCCAGAATCAGGGACGAACTTCCGCAAAGCGGCGGCGGCAGGACGGTAATGACTACGGAGCCGAAGTTTGTGCCTGCAGAGGCTGTAACCCTGAAGCTCACAGAGGAATCGGACTGCAGTGTGCGTCTCATCGACTGTGTGGGATATATGGTGGACGGCGCTCTGGGCGTAACGGAGGGTGATCAGCCCCGTATGATTTCAACGCCCTGGTCACAAGACCCTATTTCTTTTGAAGAAGCAGCTGCCATCGGAACGCGGAAGGTCATTACGGAGCATTCCACCATCGGCATCGTAATTACCACAGACGGAAGCATCGGGGATATTCCCAGAAGCGCTTATGTTGACGCAGAGCGTCAGGTCATCCACGACCTGAAATCTGTTCACAAGCCTTTTGTCATCGTTCTCAACAGTACCCGCCCTTATGACGATGCGGTTCTGCAGCTGGCTTCTGAGCTGGAACAGACCTATGAGGCGCCTGTGATTCCCGGGGACTGTCTTCATATGGATGTGCCGTCCATCCGTGATATTATTCTCTCTACGCTCTACCAGTTTCCGGCATCCAGAATCAGCTTCCGGCTTCCTGGATTTATTACCGGTCTTCCACTGACTCACCCGATCAAAAGCCATATTGTCCGTACCATCCGCGGGTGGAGCAGTACGGTTGAAACCCTCAGGGATGCAGGAAACAGCCTCGCTTCTCTGTCGGACGGCAGCATTATCCGGGATGTGAGCCTGGTGCGGACGGATCCCGGAACCGGTGAGATCACCCTTGAAATGAACTGCGAAAACGGTCTGTTTTATCAGGTGCTGGGGGAAATCATGGAATGCGAAGTGCACAATGATACCCATTTCTTTCAGCTGATCCGGGAATTTGCAGAAGCAAAACGTTCTTACGACAAGCTGAAGGAAGCCCTGTCCAGTGTGGAGGACACGGGCTACGGCATCGTACGTCCGCGTCTGTCCGAAATGAAGCTGGACCGTCCGGAGGTCTTTCGTCAGGGAAGCCGTTTCGGAGTTCGGCTGAAGGCCCATGCCCCTTCCCTGCACATTATCCGCACAGAGGTGACTACAGAAATCGCCCCTGTTGTAGGCACGGAAAGTCAGAGCGAGGACCTTGTCCGCTACCTGAACCAGGAATTTGCCGACCACCCGGACCGGATCTGGGACACAAAAATCTTTGGGCGCACGCTGTATGAAATGGTTACGGACCAGATCAACAGCAAGCTCAACAGTGTTCCGGAGGAGCTGCAGTTTAAGGTAAAGCGCTCCCTCCAGCGCATCAGTGA
>JBJFFZ010000123.1:5497-9085 GCA_051892195.1 Anaerovoracaceae bacterium | reverse complement strand
TCCTCAAGAAGGTGGCAAAGAAGCACGGTATGGTCTGCCTGCTTCACGAAAAGCCCTTTGCAGGCGTAAACGGTTCCGGCAAGCACACCAACTGGTCCATCTCAACAGACACCGGAGAAAACATGCTCAACCCGGGCAAGGATCCGGAAAACAACAAGATCTTCCTGCTCATGCTGGCAGCCGTAATTCAGGCAGTTGACGACTATCAGGGACTGCTGAGAGCATCCGTTGCAAGCGCAGGAAACGACCACAGACTGGGCGGAAACGAAGCGCCTCCTGCAATTATCTCCATGTTCCTGGGCGACGAAATCGGAAAAGTTGTTGACTCCATCATTTCCGGCGTCCCGATGGCAGAAAGAAAGAATTCCGTTATGGAGCTGGGAGCAAACGTTCTCCCGTCCTTCCAGAAGGACAATACAGACAGAAACAGAACATCCCCGTTTGCCTTCACAGGCAACAAGTTCGAGTTCCGTATGACCGGTTCCGAGCAGTCCATCGGCGATGCATGCTTCGTCCTCAATACAATTGTAGCAGAATCCCTCAGCCAGTTTGCAGACAGACTGGAAGGCGCAGCAGATATTGACAGCGCTGTTGACGCACTGATTAAGGACGTATTCACAAAGCACCAGCGCATTATCTTCAACGGCGACGGCTATGAGGACGAATGGGTATCCGAAGCAGAAAAGAGAGGTCTCCTGAACCTGACAAGCACCGTTGCAGCAGCACCTTACCTTGCAGCAAAGGAAAACGTAGAACTCTTCAAGAAGCACGGAATCTTCTCAGAGGTAGAATCCACAGCAAGATACGAGATCAAGCTGGAAGAATATTCAAAGATCATCAACATCGAAGCACTGACCATGATCGATATGGCAAAGAAGAACATCGCCCCTGCAGTCAGCGCATACAGCGCAGAGCTGGCATCCACAGCCCTCTCAAAGAAGGAACTGGGCGTCAACGCAAAGGCAGAGCTGGACGTTCTTTCAAAGATCTCCGACCTTGCAGCAATCCTCAATGACAAGATTGCAGCCCTGGAGGAAGCCGTAATCAAGGCAGACGAATTTGAACTCAAGGAACAGGCTGACTTCTTCCACGACACCGTCATTCCAAAGATGAATGAGCTCCGTCTTGTGGCAGATGAACTGGAAACCCTCACAGCAGAGGCATACTGGCCGTTCCCAAGCTACGGCGATCTCCTGTTCAGCGTAAAGTAATCTCCTATTTTTTACATATTAACGTTATAAAACCTTTTGGCAGAAACCGCTTCCATTACGGAGGCGGTTTTTGCTGTCCCAGAAAGACGTCGGCTCCGCGCGACCCCGGCCCTGCCGTCCTGCACCAGAACGAAAACGGCTCTGCTGCCGCACCCAAAAGACGTCGGCTCCGCGCGACCCCGGCAAGGGCGCCTCCGGCGCCCCCCTTCAGCCGCCGGGCGGCTGCAGACAGGAAAGAAACACTTGTGCCTGCAGGATAAAAAAGGTATGCTTGAACCATGAACATTGTAAAATATATGGTAAAAAAAATTACATATTATTGCATAACGGCCATGGCAGTGCTGGTTTTCTGGGGAATCCTGACCCTGGGGGCGGGGCTGTATTTATCCGAAGCAGCAGAGGAGCTTTTTGTGGCGGCGGCCCTGTTTGGATACCCCGCAGCGGCGTGCATCAGAAATACAGCAAAAACAGCGGCAGACTGCCTGGACCCGGAAACAGAGACCGAGGAAAACCTGTTTGCCTGGCTTTGCGGAGAAACCGTGCTGCGGGGGAAGGAGCCCGGCGAAAAGCGGACCGTCATTCTGAATCTGCTTTCAAAGCTGGGGCAGATGAGCTTTCTGGGATGCCTGATCTGCGCATTTCTTGCCGATGAGGCAGAGCTTCTGCGGGGCGTGATGATCGTTGCGGCAGGCGTCATGCTTTTCTGTCTGGCCATGTTTCTGTGGATCCTCGGGGCCCGCTTTGTGCGAAAGCAGCGCATGGAGGCAGAGGAGCTGCGAAAGGATCAGGAGCTGTCCGGATTTACCATTGACAGGGCCCGCAGAAAGGCGTTTCTCGCCCTGCCAGGGACCCTGCTGGGCGCAGACCTGTTTCTGTGTCTTGCGGGCATTTTTGAGGTGGTGCTGATGCCCATGGACGCTCCCGCCGGGCTGTATCAGGCAGGAGCTGCGGTGAGGACCCTGGGGATTCTTGCTCTGCTGATGCTGCCCTTCGTTCTCTGGTATGCCGCAGCAGAATGGTACCGGAGCACCATGTTTGTGCTGGAGATCGGAAAAGGCGAGTACGGCCAGCTGAAAGTGGAATTCTGGCAGTACGAAGGCACCGGGGACGAAAGAGAAAAGCACCGCAACAAGATCGACCGCCTGGAAACCCTGAAGAAAGGCAGCCGGTATATCCGGGTCGTAAAAACAGGACATCTGTGGCCCGTGAAAATCCCGCGGACAGCCGTCCGCGAAAAAGAACTGCTGGATGCACTGGATATTATGCGGATCCGCTGAGGGCAAAAGCCCGGATGCGGGTTCGTCTTTTTTTTGCCTGGAACTGGTGTGAAAACCTTTTTTTAAAAAATTTTCAGGGAAAAAATTCTGAATATTTTCTGAATTATACTTGATTATCAATGATTTTATATGGAATAATGTAAACATAGGTAAATGCCTATGGTAACAATAAATATTATATGTTTCACTTATAGGAAACGGGCGGTGTATAATCCATCATAGAAGGAAGGAAGAAGAAACTGGAAAGAAGCGTCCGGTCTCCGGCTCAAAGGGCAGGTGAGTGAAGTGAGCAGCATCATCTTGAAAAATGTAATCGGCCTGATCGTACTGACCATGGTATTCTGCGGCGTCGGGGGATGCGCAAAAGCATCTCTTGATACATATGATCCGCAATATGAGGAATGCTATCTGGAGCTGGTATCCGATTATTCGGAGGTTGTTCCGGAAAGCGAATGGGGACAGGAAAAGAAAAAAGCATAGAGCCGTAAAGCAGAATCAGAAATCGTAAAAATCGAAACAACAAACAATAAACATAAATCATAAATCAGAACAGTTGTTACCTTTTGTAAAGAATAAAACAGGAAACAGGACTGTTTCGGCGGAGTGAGCACCGGCGGGACAGTCTTGTTTTCGTTTTTTGTTTCGTATATGATGAAGAGAGAGAAAAAGCAGGATGAAAGAGCGCGGAAAAGCGGGTATGATGAAGGGGAGAAAACAAAATTACAGGGAGATGAAGATTCATGATACTGAAAATTGCAGTGCTTGCACTGCTGATCACGCTGGCGGTGACCATCGTCGGCACCGTTCTGCTGCTGCGGCAGGCAGGAAAGCCGGAGGAAGAAAGGACCTCGCCGGTTTTTCAGCCGGAGCATATTGAAAATCCCCGGACCCAGGAGGACTGGGATGCCTGGGATAAAGATCCCTGGAAGGAGCAGTGGGAGGACTGGGACGACTGGGATCAGTGGAAGCTGCAGAAGCCGGAAAGCACGGACGGCCCGGAGAACCGGGAGAAGCCGGACAGCCCGGCAGAAGACAGAGACTGAGAAAAAGGAGTGTTGTCATATGATCGTTTTGCAGGTGCTGGTTTCCGTACTGATTCC
>JBJFFZ010000123.1:0-5397 GCA_051892195.1 Anaerovoracaceae bacterium | reverse complement strand
GCACCGGTCGTATCAACACGGGTGGTACCGCGGTATTGCAGCCGCAGGCCTTTGTTTCGGGGTTCTTTTTTAGAAAAGACCCGGGGGAGACCTGAGGCATTACACAAGTCAATTGTCGTCCCTGTAGTCCGAAAGACGGACTGCAGGGATGTTTTATTTTTTGGAGGGAAAAACATGCAGATCACAGACGAACTGATTGACTACATCGGAGACCTTTCCCGGCTGTACCTCAGCCAGGAGGAAAAGGAAAAGGCAAAGGCCGATCTGTCCGACATACTGAATTATACGGAAAAGCTCAACGAGCTGGACACAAAGGGCATGCCGGAAATGTCCCATCCTTTTGAGGCGGTCAACTGCTTCCGGGAGGATGTTGTTACAAACAGCGACGATCACGAAAATCTGCTGTCCAACGCACCGGACAGCAAGGGCCGGTACATTAAGGTGCTGAAGGCCGTAGAACAGTAGGAGGGAGAAAGGGAATGAACATTCGCGAGTTAACGGCTCTGGAGCTGGGCGCAAAGATCCGCGCCGGGGAGATCACCTCCCGTCAGGCAGCGGAAGCGTATCTCGACGCCATCGACGAAAAGGACGGAGCCGTAAATGCATACATCACTGTGCTGCGGGAAGAAGCCCTGGCACGGGCCGACGAGGTGCAGAAGAAAATCGAAGCAGGGGAGTACAGGGATTCTCCTCTTGCGGGGGTGCCTGTTGCCATCAAGGACAACATGTGCACAAAGGGCGTGCGCACAACCGCCGCATCCAATATTCTGAACAATTTTGTGCCGCCTTACGACGCCACGGTTATCGAAAAGCTGGAGGCCGCAGGGGCGGTTATTATAGGAAAGGTGAACATGGACGAATTTGCCATGGGAGGCTCCACAGAAACATCCTTTTTTGGCCCTACAGGAAATCCATGGGACACCAGCCGTGTACCGGGGGGCTCCTCCGGCGGCTCTGCCGCCTGTGTAGCTGCAGGTATGGCACCGTATTCTCTGGGCTCTGACACGGGCGGTTCCATCCGCCAGCCGGCCGCCTTTACCGGCCTCACCGGCATCAAGCCGACCTACGGCGCAGTATCCCGCTACGGCCTGCTGGCCTACGCATCTTCTCTGGATCAGATTGGCCCTGTGGCTCATGACGTTGCAGATGCGGCGGCCATTCTTGAGGTAATTTCCGGACCGGAAAAGAGAGATAGTACATCGATAATAGGCGATCCGAAGATGAACCGGGGGGCAGCTCTGGAGGAAAACGGCTTCTCCTTCCGCTTTAAGGACTGTCTGGCGGACCCTGCAGATCCTGCAGCAAAGATCCGGGGCATGAAGATCGGGATTCCTTCCAACTTCTACGGAGAAGGTCTTGATCCGGAAATTTCCCGGGCAATCAAAGAGGCAGCGAAGCTGCTGGGGGACCGCGGAGCGGCCGTCGAAGAATTTGAAATGCCGGTGATCGATTATGCGGTTCCTGCTTATTATATTATTGCCTGCGCGGAGGCAAGCTCCAACCTTTCCCGCTACGACGGCGTGAAGTACGGGCACAGAACTGCCGATGCGGAGGATCTGGTGGAGGCTTACTACAAGTCAAGAAGCGAAGGCTTCGGGGCGGAGGTGCGCAGAAGAATCATGCTGGGTTCCTTTGTGCTGAGCTCCGGATATTTTGATGCTTATTACAAGAAGGCCCTTCAGGTGCGGGGTCTCATCAAGCGGGCCTTTGATGACGCCTTTGAAAAATACGATATGATTCTCAGTCCGGTGAGCCCGACGGTGGCTTACGAGATCGGAGGTCAGATTTCCGATCCCATTGCCATGTATATGGCGGACATCTATACGGTAGCCATCAACCTGGCAGGTCTGCCGGCGGTGGCCCTGCCGTGCGGCTTTGCGGAAAACGGGATGCCCATCGGCATGCAGCTCATCGGGGATTCCTTTGCGGAACCGAAGCTGATTGCCATGTCTTCTGCCTATCAGGCCATGACGGACTATCATAAAGCAAGACCGGCAATCTTTGCGGAAGGCGGCGCTGCAGGACTTGCGTCACTGAAAAAGGGAGGTGAGAGATAATGGAATACGAAGTAGTAATGGGGCTCGAGGTTCATGTTGAGCTCTCTACAAAGACAAAGATTTTCTGCGGCTGCTCCACGGAATTCGGAGGGGAGCCAAACTCTCACACCTGCCCGGTATGCATGGGAATGCCGGGAAGCCTGCCGGTGCTGAACAAGGGCGTTGTGGACCGGGCCATCAAGGCGGGCCTTGCGTTCCACAGTGACCTGCAGTACAGCAATGTATTTGACCGGAAGAACTATTTTTACCCTGACCTGCCGAAGGATTACCAGATTTCCCAGCTGTACCATCCGATCTGCCTCAACGGCTACATCGAGATCGACAACGCAGCTCCGGGACAGGATCTGGACGAATACGGCATGATCCGGGACAAGGGCGCCTATGAAGGAGACGGCGCCAACGGCGCAGTAAAGGCAGCCAGCGGTCTGGAGCCAATCGCTCCGGGCAAAAAGCGCATCCGTCTCCACGAGATTCACATGGAAGAGGATGCGGGCAAGCTGGTTCACGATGCAGGCGGCACCCTGTGCGACTATAACCGCTGCGGTGTTCCGCTCATCGAGATCGTATCGGAGCCTGACTTCCGGAGCGCCGACGAGGTTGTGGAATATCTGGAAAAAATCAGAGAAATGCTGGTATACATGGACGTTTCCGACTGCAAGATGCAGGAGGGCTCCATGCGTGCCGACGTAAACCTGTCCGTCCGTCCAAAGGGCTCGGACAAGTTCGGAACCCGTACCGAAATGAAGAACATCAACTCCCTCAAGGCCATCAAGCGGGCCATCGAGTTTGAAAGCAACCGGCAGATCGAGGTGCTGCAGGCCGGAGGAACCATCCATCAGGAAACACGCCGCTGGGACGACGAAAAGGGCGAAACCTACGCTATGCGTTCCAAGGAAAACGCTCAGGATTACCGTTACTTCCCGGACCCGGATCTGGTGCCCATCAGCATTTCCGAGGAATGGGTATCGGAAATGCGGGCTGCCATGCCGGAGCTTCCTGCTGCAAAGCGCTTCCGCTATGTAAAGAAGCTGGGCCTTTCTCCGGACACAGCAAAGGTGCTGACCTCAGAACGCCGGCTTGCATCGTTATTTGACGATACGTATGCCATCTGCGGAAAAGCACGGGAAACAGCCAATACCATCGCAGTAGACATCATCGGTCTTCTGAAGGAAGCCGGTGTGCAGGCCTCTGACCTGAACATGGACCCAAAGAAGCTTGCAGACATCATTACTCTGGTTTCTGAGGAGAAGGTAAACCGCAGCGTGGGCAAGGAGCTGGTTGCCGAGCTCTTTAAGAACGACATTGATCCTGTAAAGTATGTAGAAGAAAAGGGCCTTATGATTGTGGAGGATACCGCCCTGATCGCATCCACCATCGATGCAGTCATCGCAGAGTTCCCCCAGTCTGTGGCAGATTATAAAGACGGCAAGGAGAAGGCCTTCGGCTTCATGGTGGGACAGACCATGCGGCGCCTGCAGGGCAAGGGTTCTCCAAGAACCGTCAACGGCCTTCTCAAAGAGAAGCTGGACGGCGTAAAATTTGATGCGGAGGCAGCGAAGGCTGCAGAGGCCGCAAAGCTGGCGGAAAAGGAAGCAAAGGCTGCCGCTGCCGCAGAAGGAAAGGCAGGGAGCGCCGGCCCGGCCGGCGACGGGGAGGCTGCAAGGGAAGCCCGCCCTGTGGAAAAGACCCTGGCAGAAAAGATGCTGGAAAGAGCAAAGGCGGGCGCAGGGGTCAGCGGAGCTGACGAAGATCTGGCGAAGGTGGCATTCCAGCCGAACCGTTACCGCACACACAACTGCGGGGAGCTGCGGAAGGAGGACATCGGAAAGGACGTTCGGATTTCCGGATGGATTCAGACAGTTCGTAACCACGGCGGCATCGTATTTGTGGATCTCAGGGATTATTACGGTGTGACCCAGGTGGTTGTGACGGACGAGCAGATTCGGGATTTCTGCAAGGAAACCGTGGTTCTGGTTACCGGCAAGGTGCTGGAAAGAGATGCGGAGACCGTAAACCCGAACATTGCTACCGGTCTGGTGGAGGTGAAGGCGGATTCTGTGGAGCTGCTGGGACCTTCCATGCCGAACCTTCCGTTCGAAATCGAGCGTTCTAAGGAAACCCGTGAGGACATGCGTCTGAAGTACAAGTTCCTGGATCTGAGAAACCCGAAGGTGCGGGACAATATTGTGTTCCGGTCACAGATCATCAAGTATCTGCGTCACAAGATGGAGGATATGGGCTTCCTGGAGGTTCAGACGCCGATTCTGGCGGCTTCTTCGCCGGAAGGGGCCCGGGACTATCTGGTGCCGAGCAGAAAGCATAAGGGATGCTTCTATGCCCTGCCGCAGGCTCCGCAGCAGTTCAAGCAGCTTCTGATGACCTCCGGATTTGACCGGTATTTCCAGATCGCTCCGTGCTTCCGTGATGAGGATGCCCGTCTGGACCGCTCGCCGGGTGAATTCTATCAGCTGGACTTTGAAATGGCCTTTGCCACCCAGGAGGATGTCTTTGCGGTGGCGGAAAAGGTGATGTACGATACCTTTACAACCTTCTCGGATCTGCCGGTTTCAAAGCCGCCGTTCCGCCGGATTCCGTTTAAGGAAGCTATGCTGAAGTACGGTTCGGACAAGCCGGATCTGAGAAATCCGCTGGAGATCATCGACCTCAGCGACTTCTTTGCAAAGGTGGACTTCCCTGCATTTAAGGGCAAGATCGTCCGCGCCATCCGGGTTCCGGGCGCTGCAAAGCAGTCCAAGAAGTGGTTTAAGGAAATGGAAAAATACGCCCTCAGCATCGGCATGAAGGGCCTCGGATATATCAGTGTCAATGCAGATATGACCTACAAGGGTCCGATCGACAAGTTCATGACCGATGAGCAGAAGGCAGAGATCCGCCAGCTGGCAGAGCTTCAGCCGGAGGATGTGCTGTACTTTATCAGCGACGAAAAGGATGTGGTTGCAAAGTACGCAGGCCAGATCCGTACAGAGGTGGCAAAGCGTCTGGACCTCATCGACACGGGCCGCTTTGAGTTCTGCTATATCGTGGACTTCCCGATGTTTGAGATCAACGAGGAGACGGGAAAGATCGACTTTACTCACAATCCGTTCTCTATGCCGCAGGGCGAAATGGAAGCTCTGGAAACCATGGACCCGCTGGAGATCAACGCATATCAGTACGATATCGTCTGCAACGGATACGAGCTTTCTTCCGGTGCGGTGAGAAACCACCGGCCGGATGTCATGGTCAAGGCCTTTGAAATCGCAGGTTACGATGAAGAGGTGGTGAAGAGCAAGTTCGGCGCACTTTACAATGCATTCCAGTACGGCGCACCGCCGCACGC
>JBJFFZ010000122.1:0-33619 GCA_051892195.1 Anaerovoracaceae bacterium | reverse complement strand
CTGCGTAATCTACTGCGCAAGAATCCAGACAAGATAAAATCAAAAGTCTGAGCTGTTGCTCTTAATGAAACGCTTTGCGTTTCGCTTTTTCTTTCCTCTGCAATGCAGAAGTCCGAATTATTGTTTTGATTTGAGAATTGTACTGAAGAACCCACTCATTTATCCTTATCAGATAAGTGAATGAATTGTACATTTACAAAATATCTGTACTATGCTGTTTTCAATGTGCTTGATCTGCCGGGCAGATCGTAACCGGAACTGTCCGAAATACGGAACCGTTTCCGGTGTGTTCTCCGCTGAACTTCAGCAGCGAACTTTTATATATTAACAGGATCAAAAGACCATGTCAACAACTTTTTTATTTTTTCTTAAAAATTTTCATTTCATAAGAAAATCGAGCTGCCGCTAACCACGACAGCTCGACAATATTACCATCATATCAGTCTGATGTCAACACTTTTCAGGAAATTCTTTTACAGGTTTAGAAAATCGCATCTTCCTGTTCAGCCATCTTCTTGTAAGTGTTGTAACGGTTCTTTGCATCTTCCTCTGACTTTGCGAACAGATCTTCTGCGCTGTCAGGGAATGAAGTAGTCAGCTGGGCATATCTTACTTCGCTCATGAGGAAGTCACGGAAGCTCTTCTTCGGTTCCTTTGAATCGAGGATGAACGGATTCTTTCCTTCCTTCTTGAGGTCAGGATTGTATCTGTAAAGATGCCAGTAGCCTGCATCCACAGCTTCCTTCATTGCAGACTGTGACTTGTTCATGCCTGCCTTGATTCCGTGGTTGATGCACGGCGCATATGCAATAATCAGAGACGGACCGTCATATGCTTCTGCCTCGCGCATTGCCTTGAGAACCTGATTTCTGTCTGCGCCCATGGCTACCTGTGCTACATAAACATAGCCGTAGCTCATTGCAATGAGGCCGAGATCCTTCTTCTTAACCTTCTTGCCGGATGCAGCGAACATGGCAATGGCAGCCGCAGGCGTTGCCTTTGAGGACTGACCGCCGGTATTTGAGTAAACCTCTGTATCGAATACAAGAATATTTACATTTTCACCGGAAGCAAGAACATGATCCAGACCGCCGTAACCGATGTCGTAAGCCCATCCGTCACCGCCTAAAATCCACTGGCTTCTCTTTTCAGCGAAATCCTTTCTGTCAAGAATCTCCTTGACGAGAGCTCCGCTCTCACCCTGAAGACCTGCATTTTCCAAAGCTGCGATCATGGCTTCTGATGCAGCGCCGTTTGCTGCACTGTCATTGAAGCTTTCAAGGTATGCATCCAGCGCAGCCTTCACATCTGCACTTACATCGGATGCTGCCAGCTTTTCGGCGTTTTCCTTAATCTTTGCTCTTACCTGCTTTGTAGCTGTAAACATTCCCAGACCGAATTCGGCGTTATCCTCGAACAGGGAATTGCCCCACGCAGGACCTCTGCCCTTTGCATCGGTTGTATATGGTGATGATGGATAGGACGCACCCCAGATGGAAGAGCATCCTGTGGCATTTGCGATCATCATATTCTTTCCGAACAGCTGTGTCAGAAGCTTTGCATACGGTGTTTCACCGCAGCCTGCACATGCGCCGGAGAATTCGAAGTATGGTGTATTGAACTGGCTGTTCTTTACGCTGTCAGGAACGATGCCGAGATCCTTCTTGGATTCTGCAGCAGCGAATTCCCAGTTTTCTGCCTGATCAAGCTGTGTGGCGATCGGCTTCATGGTGAGAGACTTCACCTTTGTCGGACATACGTCTACGCAGACGCCGCATCCCATACAGTCGTACGGAGAAACCTGAATGCGGAAGTCATATTCTTCCAGACCCTTGCCCTTTGCAGGAATCATGGCAAAATCAGCAGGTCTGTCTGCATCCTTCTTTACAAGGATCGGACGGATCGTTGCATGCGGACATGCGAAGGAACACTGGTTGCACTGAATACATGTTTCGCTGTTCCATTCCGGTACATTTGTTGCAACGCCTCTCTTTTCGTAGGCAGCGGTGCCTGCCGGCATCTTGCCGTTCATTTCTCCCACAAAAGTGCTTACAGGGAGCTTGTTGCCCTGCTGTCTTGAGA
This sequence comes from Anaerovoracaceae bacterium, assembly GCA_051892195.1. Classification (GTDB taxonomy): domain Bacteria; phylum Bacillota; class Clostridia; order Peptostreptococcales; family Anaerovoracaceae; genus CAKQOE01. The sequence goes on along the minus strand of JBJFFZ010000122.1, from coordinate 31,537 downwards.
TCGGTCTTAAGATATTCCTGATAAAGTCCGGTTCGTCCTTATCATCTGCTTTTTCAAGCTCTGCATCTGCCCATGATGCTGGAATTTCAACCTTTGTATATGCAGTGGAGCCCATTTCGATTGCCTTGTAGTTCATTTCTACGATATCATCGCCCATGAATCCGTAGTTTGCAACCACCTGAGCCTTTAAGTGTTCAATAGCTTCGTCCAGAGGAATTACCTTTGACAGAGCGAAGAACGCAGACTGCATGATCATGTTGATTCTGTTTCCGAGACCGATTTCCTGTCCGATCTTAACTGCATTGATAATGTAGAAATTTGCGTTCTTTTCTGCAAGGGCTCTCTTCACGGAACCTGGAAGGTTGGCTTCCAGCTCCTCCGGAGTCCAGATGCAGTTGAGTACAAAGGTTCCGTTCGGCTTCAGATCTGCCAGCATATCATACTGACTGATGTAGGCAGGGTTGTGGCATGCTACAAAATCCGCATTTGAAATAAAGTAAGTGGACTTGATCTCGTTCTTTCCGAATCTCAGATGGGAAATCGTAATGCCGCCTGATTTCTTTGAGTCATATTCGAAGTAGCCCTGGGCATACTGATCGGTATTGTCACCGATGATCTTGATGGCCATCTTGTTGGCGCCTACGGTACCGTCAGAGCCGAGACCCCAGAACTTGCAGCTGATGTTGCCTTCCGGAGCTGAATCGAAGCCGGCAACCTCTGTAAGGGAAGTATTTGAAACATCATCGATAATACCGATGGTGAAGTTGTTCTTCGGATTGTCAGAAGCCAGGTTCTCATATACAGCAGCGATCTGAGCAGGAGTTGTATCCTTTGATGCAAGGCCGTATCTGCCTCCATATACCTTTGGTGCGTCTTCCACGTCGAAAAGAACGCCTCTTACATCCAGGTAAAGAGGTTCGCCGGCAGCGCCGGATTCCTTTGTTCTGTCGAGAACAGCGATCTTTTTGCATGTCTTTGGAATCGCAGCGATGAAATGCTTTGCGGAGAACGGTCTGTAAAGTCTTACCTTGATGGCGCCGACTTTCTTTCCTTCTGCCACAAGCTTTGCAACGGTTTCGTCAATGGTCTCACATACAGAGCCCATTGCGACGATCACGTATTCTGCATCAGGAGCACCGATATAATCGAACAGATGATATCTTCTTCCTGTAGCATCGCCGATCTTGTCCATGTAATCCTGAACGATCTCAGGGATTTTATCATAAATCGGGTTCATGGCTTCTCTGCCCTGGAAGTAAACATCCGGGTTCTGGGCAGTACCGATGGTTCTCGGATGAGATGGAGCAAGGGATCTTTCTCTGAATGCCTTCACTGCATCCATATCGATCAGATCTCTGTATACATCATAGTCGATCACTTCGATCTTCTGAATTTCGTGAGAAGTACGGAAACCATCAAAGAAATGAAGAATTGCAGCACTTCCCTTGATGGCTGAAAGGTGTGCAACGCTGGCAAGGTCCATAACCTCCTGTACAGAAGCAGATGCAAGCATTGCAAAGCCTGTCTGTCTTGTTGCCATAACATCGGAGTGGTCGCCGAAAATACTCAGCGTATGGTAGGAAAGGGCTCTTGCAGAAACGTGGAATACAGTCGGAAGGGATTCTGCTGCGATCTTGTACATATTTGGAATCATCAGCAGGAGACCCTGGGATGCTGTATAAGTAGTAGTGAGAGCGCCTGATACCAGGGAACCGTGAACAGCACCTGCCGCACCGCCTTCTGACTGCATTTCAACAACCTTTACTTCCTGGCCGAAGATATTTTTCTTTCCATTTGCTGACCAGTCATCTGTAACCTCAGCCATTACGGATGACGGTGTAATCGGATAAATCGCCGCAACCTCCGTAAATGCATACGATACGTAAGCGGCAGCGTTATTGCCGTCCATTGTCTTCATCTTTTTCTGAGACATTGTTTCCTCCTTAAACATATATATATAGAGTTTTTACATTTGCACCGCCGGTTCAGTTCTTCCATCCTGACCGGTCCATTCAGATTAACAATCCTGCAATTGACAAACGTTCTCTACATGATAAAACAAATGGTTCTCATAGTCAAACGCAAAGAAACAAGTATACATTATGCACATACAAGTATACAATATTCCGAATGAATACAAAAAAATGAACATTTTCTGCCTGCGCAGCCCCCTGTCCCGGATGCCAGGCATCCGCCAATGCAGGGTTTTTAACATTTTTCACAAAAACCCTGCAGTCTGACAGAATTTATTATTTTTTCGGCTTCTTTATTTTTTCCGGCTTTTCTCTGGCAGGTTCCACAAAATAGCGTTCAATCAGCTGTGACGCCAGATATTTTTCCATATCAGCTCTCATGGTCAGAGACAGAATCAGCGCAAAGGCCTCCATCCGCTCATCATCGCCCATTTCATTTTCCTCAAAAAGCTTCTTGATCACCCCGATGCTTTTGTCCGTATCCTCCGCCAGCTTTTCCGCAAAAGCGGAATTGGCTTCGCAGGCTGTCCGGTACACCAGGGCAGGATCAATGCTGTCATCAAAATCGGAGTTGTAATTGTCCACCAGAGGCTTCATAAGATACGAAATATCTTCCATTTTGAACAGACCCTTCAGGTACGCCACCATGAGAATCATGATCAGATGGCTGGCGGAATATTTTTTGCCGTCCGGCCTCGGAATCATTCCGTTTTTTACATAATTGTTGATCATGGCTTTTGTAAAAAAGCGCCCGGCCTTCTCAGAATCCATACCTTCATTCTGCCTGCGGAAAAAGGTTTCCACCTGATCCATGTAAAGATCCATATCCGGAATGCTGTCTGCATCGATCACGGCACCGGAACGCAGCTTTCCAAGCTGAATATTGACAAACTCTTCGTATCGCATAATATAGTCCTCCTCTTTTATGATATAGAATTTATATCTACATTATATAGACTTCTTTCATCATTTCAACATTTTCTTTCCTATTTTCTTTCTGTCCACGTTTGAGTCGTTTTTCCCGCAGGTCTGTTGGCGAAAGCAGAAATTGTTTTTTACAATAATGACCAACTGCAACTTTCTATAATAATTGTATATAATCCTGCAGTATGTTATACTGATTTACAGATATTTTATTATGGTTTGGTAACGTAATAAGACAGGTGAAAAAAATGAACGAAACAGGGATTCTTGATGCAATGCCTGCAGGAATTGTTATTTTTACAGTGATGGACAGGCATGTTACTGCTTCTGCCGTAAACAGCAATCTTGTATATTTTGCCAATCAAGTATGCAGAGATCACCACTATAAAAAAGCCGACTGGACGGCAGACCAGCTGAAAGAAATTTTTAACCGGAACATTTTTGCATTTTGCGAAAAGGATTATGAACCTGCAGTCAGACAGATGCTGACCGCAAGCAGGACAGAAAAGGTTTCCTCCTGCAGGTTTCTTCTGAGAAACTGCAATCCAAAAGATCCGGTCTGGATTTATTCGGCCTGCACATCGAGAAAGAACAGCGACGGTTCCAGAGACTATTTTGTCATGTTTCAGGACATATCCGAAGAAACGAAGTATGAGATCGAGCTGAAGGAGCAGCACAAAATGCTGCTGAAGCTCAGTTATTACGATGCGCTGACAGAGGTTCAGAACAGAAACCGCTACGACGAATATCTCTTAAGGTGCAAAAAAGAAAAGATCCCATGTGCGGGATTTGCATTTGCAGACATCAATGGTCTGAAATCCGTAAATGATGTATACGGCCATCTGGCCGGGGACCGGCTGCTCACCGACTTTACAGACATTCTTCTGGAATACTTTTCCCGGGAAACGATCTACCGCATCAGCGGAGACGAATTCATTCTGATTGTACCGGACGTTACGCAGGAATCCTTTCACAAAAGCATGGAGGAAGTCATCCGGAAATCCCAGAGTCAGGGAAATATTGCAAGCATCGGCTATATCTGGGACGAAAATATCACCGACATTCAGAAAAGAGTAAAGGCTGCAGAGCAGCTCATGTTCATAGAAAAGCAGAAATTCTACGAAACGAGAGATGACGCCAGCTCCCGCAGGCGCCCGAAAATTCTGAATGCTCTTATGGACGACCTGAAAAACGAACGCTATGTCATGTATCTTCAGCCAAAGTCCCGGATTACGGAAACGGAGATCATCGGTGCGGAGGCCCTGATCCGAAAGATTGATGCTGACGGGTCTGTGGTTCCGCCTTATGAATTCATACCGCCTCTGGAAAAGGAACGGCTCATCCCAAAAATAGACTTCTTTATGCTTGAAAAAGTATGCCGGACTCTGGAGCAGTGCGGCAGGGAGGGGCTGGCCCCTCTGCGGATTTCCGTAAATATGTCCCGCATCACCATTGCGGAGCATGATTATCTTGATACAGTGGAACAGATCTGCAGCCGATACAGCTTTGACCATTCCCTTCTGGAATTTGAGATCACGGAGACCAGCCAGACCATGGATTCCAGAAGACTCCAGTCCACCGTGATCCGCCTGCGCGAAATGGGCTTCTGTGTCTCTCTGGATGATGTGGGAACGGATTATTCTTCCTTCCCTCTTCTGATCCTGAACGGAATCAATACAGTAAAGCTGGATCGCTCTTTTATCATGCAGATGAACAATCCGAGAGTCCACAAGCTTCTGAAGCATATCATCGCCATGTGTCACGACCTGGAGATGGATGTGATTGCAGAAGGTGTGGAAACCCACAGCAGCCGGCAGGAGCTGGCCCACATGGGGTGCGACATGTATCAGGGATATCTGCTTTCAAGACCTGTCCCGGCCGATGAATTTCTGGACAAGGTAAGAAACAAAACCGGCATGGAAAGTACCCTGAAATAGCGACCGCTCCGCGGGACCCCAAAACTGCAGCAAAACAGCCGTAGGCTTTGTTCCTCCGGCTGTTTTTACTTTTTGCGCAGGCTTGCCTGTGCTGTTTATGATCATTTGCGTTATCGCGATTCTTCAGGCTGCGGCTTTGGAGGCCTGCTGCCGTGGTACTGATAATAGCAGGTTTCAATCCGCCCGTTGTACAGTTTTCTTCTGCGGTCAGCCTTTCGCGTATCCACTGCCTTTTCAAATTCTTTATCCGAAGTAATCACATAGGCAGAAAGGGTTTCATCCTTTGCAAGAAGCTGCGCCATGGTTCTGTAGATCGCTGCAAGCGCTTTTTTGTCCCCGATCCGTTCTCCGTAAGGAGGATTGCAGATGATCACCGAGTATTTCTCCGGAACAGAAAGCCTGTTAAAGTCCTGCACACAAAACTCTATGCAGTCATCCACTCCTGCCTCCTCTGCATTTTCCCTGGCTGCAGCCACGGCTTTCGGGTCAATGTCAGAGGCAAGAATCCGGATATCCGCATCGTAATCAATCTGCTCATAAGCCTTCCGAGTCTCTTCCTTCCACAGATCTTCCGGTATGCAGCTCCAGTGGCGGCACGCAAAATCTCTGCCAAGCCCCGGGGCGATGCCCCGCTCATACATGGCCGCCTCAATGGCAATGGTTCCGGACCCGCAGAAAGGATCCAGAAGCACCCTGCCCTTTTTCCAGAAGCTCAGCTGAATCAGCGCAGCGGCCAGGGTTTCTTTCATCGGGGCCGCAACATTCTTCACACGGTAGCCGCGCTTGTGCAGCCCGGCGCCGCTGGTGTCGATGGTCAGAGTCACCCGGTTCTTAAGAATGGTGGCTTTCACCGTATACTCCGCCCCGTCCTCAGGAAACTGATCCATCAGATACACTTCCCCAAGCCGCTGTACAATGGCCTTCTTTACCGTTTTCTGACAGGCCGGTTCGCTTCGCAGAGCGGATTTCACTGTAGTACAGTTTACGGTAAACTTTCCGTCGTGCGGAATCCACTCCTCCCAGGGAAGACCCTTTGTCTGCTGAAACAGTTCTTCCGAGGTTTCCGCCATAAATTCACCCATCTTCAGCAGCACCCTGTCTGCACAGCGCAGATGCAGATTGGAACGAACGATGCCCCGTTCATCTGCCAGATAGGTAATCTTTGCATCCTCCGTACGGATGATTTTGTATCCCAGCTTTTCTATTTCTCTCTTTACGACGGCTTCCAGACCAAAGGTGGCCGTCGCAATCAGTTCGATCTTTGACATAGTTGCTTTTTTCCTCGCTGAAAGAAAAAACGGGAGCTTGCAGACTCCCGTTCCATGTTTTCATATAATACGCTAAAAATCCTGACGGTTGGTCATTTTGTTTGAAGAGATGGCCCCCATGTGCTTCAGAGCCTGGCCTGTTCCTATGGCAACACAGCTCTTAGGATCTTCGGCAATTCTGACCTCGATCTTTGTTCTGTCCTCGATGCGCTTGTCCATGCCCCATAAAAGCGCACCGCCGCCAGTGAGCATAATTCCGGAACAGCTGATATCCGCTGCGATTTCAGGAGGTGTCCTTTCTAAAACTGCATGAACCGCTTCGCAGATGGTGGTCAGAGGCTCGTCCAGAGCATCGTACATTTCTTCTGAGGTTACGGTGACGGAAACCGGAAGACCGGAAACCATGTCCCGCCCTCTGCATTCCATGCTGACAGACTCTTCCCTCGGGAAAGCGGTTCCGATGTTCAGCTTCAGCTGTTCTGCCGTTCTTTCCCCGATAAAGATCTTGTGCTTCTTTCTCATATATTTGATGATAGCATCATCAAAACGGTCACCGGCAATCTTAACCGATGTACTGGTTACAATTCCCCCCAGGGAAATTACAGCAATATCCGTTGTGCCGCCGCCGATGTCGATGACCATCACTCCGTCCGGACTCATAATGTCGAGGCCTGCGCCGATGGCTGCGGCAATAGGCTCCTCCATAAGGTAAACATCCTTTGCCCCCGCCATGGTTGCAGCTTCGCTGACTGCCCGCTTTTCAACTTCGGTTACACCGCTCGGGACACATACCATGATCTTCGGCTTAAAAAACTTTCCGGATCCGCAGGTTTTGCGGATGAAATACTTCAGCATGCGTTCGGTGGTGTCGTAATCGGAGATGACGCCGTCCTTCAGCGGTCTTACCGCGATAATGTTGCTCGGGGTTCTTCCCAGCATAAGACGGGCATCCTCACCCACAGCCAGAACCTCGCCGGTATCCTTGTTCAGTGCAACAACAGACGGTTCGTTGAGAACAATCCCCTTTCCCTGAATATAGATCAAAACGTTTGCGGTACCCAGATCGATACCGACTTCTGATGCAAATGCCATTTTATTCTCCTTTATTTATATGATTCAGTCGATTGTGTTTCGGACAGATTTTCGTTTATCGCAGCTGCCAGTCCACAGGCTCCATTCCATGCTCCGCAAGAAACCGGTTGGCCTTTGAAAAATGACCGCATCCGAAGAATCCGCGGTATGCAGACAGGGGACTTGGATGAGGGGCCTCCAGAATCAGGTGCTGAGGACCGGTCAGGTATACCTTCTTTGATCTGGCATTGGATCCCCACAGCATGAACACCATGGGCCTGCTGCGTTCGTTGAGCTTTCTTATGACATTGTCCGTGTATATTTCCCAACCCATTCCCTTGTGTGAATTGGGCTGTCCTCCGCGGACCGTCAGAACGGTGTTGAGGAGCAGCACCCCCTGGGCCGCCCAGTCCGCCAGATATCCGTGAGACGGAATCTCACAGCCGCAGTCACTTTCAAGCTCTTTAAATATGTTGACCAGGGACGGCGGCGGAGCAACGCCTTTTTTTACGGAAAAGCACATGCCGTGAGCCTGTCCCGGCCCGTGGTAGGGATCCTGTCCCAGGATCACAACCTTTACATCGCTGTAGGCGGTAGCCTTCTGCGCATTAAATATATCATACATGGACGGATAAATCGTCTGTGAACTGTATTCTTTTTTCAGAAAATCCCGGAGCAGCCGATAATAATCCTTATCAAACTCTCCGCTGAGAACTTCATCCCAGTCGTTGCCGAACTGAACCATAATCTTTTACGCTTCTTTCCTGATAATCACCATTGCCTGCGCTGCCGGCTACGAGAGACGTTCTTCGATGAGCTGCGCCAGCTCCTGTGCCAGGGGCCGGATAAACTCTGTATCGGAGCCCTCCAGCATAACCCGGACCAGAGGCTCTGTTCCGGAAGGCCGGATCAGCACCCGTCCGTCTCCTGCCATCTTCTGTTCTGTTTCCTCAATGGCGGCCTTTACAACCGGGTCCTCCATGTAGGAATGCTTGTTGTCATTGCGGACCTTTGCATTGATCAGCACCTGAGGATAAACCGTCATGTCGGCAGCAAGCTCCGACATTTTTCTGCCGTACCGGATGTATGCCTTCAGAAGCTGAAGGGCTGCGATCATGCCGTCTCCGGTAGTACTGTACTCTGAGAAGATAATATGACCGGACTGTTCTCCTCCGATGGAGCATCCTGTTTTTCTCATATTTTCCAGAACGTACCTGTCTCCCACAGAAGTCACTTCCACGCGGATGCCCAGCTCTTCCGCCCGCTTGTGGAATCCGAGATTGCTCATAACCGTCACAGTGACGGAATCATTCGCAAGCCGGCCCTCGTCCTTCATAAGGCGGGCGCAGATACTGATGACCCGGTCGCCGTCCACCGGTGTTCCTGTTTCATCCACTGCAATCAGCCTGTCCGCATCCCCGTCAAAGGCAAGACCCAGATCCGCCTTTTCTCTTACGACTGCCTCCTGAAGCATCTCTGTATGAGTGGAGCCGCAGTGATCGTTGATATTGATCCCGTCCGGTTGATCGGCAATCACCGTGACCTCAGCTCCCAGCTCCCGGAAAATATCTCCCGCAGCAACACAGGAAGCCCCGTTGGCGCAGTCTAAAACAAGGCGAATGCCCTTAAGACTTCCCTGGAAGGTGGACTTTACAAACTCCTTGTAAAGCTCCAGAGGGGATTCCTCAGGCACAAGAATCCGGCCGATGCGGCTGCCGGTGACGGCAGCTCCCTCGGGAATTCCTTCATTTACATATTTTTCGATTCTGTCTTCCAGAGCGTCTTCCAGCTTGTAGCCGTCTCCGCTGAAGAATTTGATTCCGTTATATTCGTAAGGATTGTGGGAAGCAGATATGACAGCACCTGCAGTGGCTCCCATCTTTTTTACGAGATACGCAATGCCCGGCGTGGGTATTACGCCGATTTTCATGACATCGCCTCCCACGGACAGAATTCCTGCACAGAGGGCATCCTCCAGCAGATGTCCGGAAATCCTTGTATCTCTCCCGATAAGAATCAGCGGCTTTTCTGTATTTTCCCCAAGCACGGCCGCTCCGGCTTTTCCAAGAGCCATGGCCTTCTCCGGCGTCAGCTCCTGATTTGCAACTCCACGGACTCCGTCCGTTCCAAACATACGCGGCATTCTATTCCCCTTTCTGGCAACCGCTGCCTCAGGCAGCGAAATAAAACGTTCCTTCTGTCTATGGCATTATCCGTCGGATAAAGTAATCTCCATGATTCCCGGTGTAACTGATACATCGGCTCCCTGAGCCCGTTCGGAAAGAGCAACCTCCACGGATACCATTCCGGTTCCATCCGTCAGATCACTGCAGTCTGCAGAAAGCTGAAAATCCTCCGAGGACAGAGAATCCAGGGCTGTATCGGTACCCTTCACTTCTATGGTCACGGACTGGGATGACAGAACGGCTGTCTTTCCTGAGGCCACATTGCGCAGCTCCACATCCTCAGCCGCATAAGTGAATGTCTTTACTGTAACCTTCCGCACCGTAATCACTGCCTTGATGGGCTTCTGGGACGATGCAAGCCTTACATTGCCCGGAATATCAGGCTTCAGCTCCACCTCGGTGGAAGAGCTGATCCCGGAAAGATCCACCGCATCGGTACTGATCTCGGTAATCTTTTCCAGCTCGTCCTCCGGTCCTGCCAGAATTACCGTTTCCGGTGCTTCCAGAGAAGACAGCTCCAGATTTCCAGGAGGCTCTCCTACTGTAACAACCGTCAGCGGCACGGTCTTAACCTTGTAAAGACATGCAGTGACGGAAACGGTGCTGATGGCCGATGTTACATTTTCCACCTTCTGGCCCAGAGCATCCACGGGAACCAGCATCACCAGGAAGGTCTTCTCCTGGCCGGAAAGCTTTGCCACATCCACCACAGCCTTCAGTCCTACCACCTTCCGCACAGAGGATCTGGCGCCGGATACTGCCACAATCTCGGTGGAGATATCGGTGCATACGGCCTCCTCATCGGCGGAAGTGTCCCCCTCAAAGCTGACCTTCACATCCCGGTCCTCTGTCACCTGGGATTCGATGCGGATGCGGATCTGGGACGGGCTGACCTCTGCCACGCTGACGTTGGCAGGAACATGGATGTTTACATCTCCATAGTATTCTCCTTCATCAAATCCCCCCACATCAACGGTGGCAACAATATCCTCTTTTTTAACAGAAAAAACTGCATTTCTGGTTCCCTGAATCCGAACCTTTACGGTTACGTCATCCATATCTGCCAGAATCAGTCCGTTGTCTTCCAGAACGGAGGTGTTCAGGAACTCTACGGGCACAACATAGCTTCTGACGGTATTTCTGTTATCGGTATTTGTGGCATACATCCACAGAACAATGGCCAGAATCAGAGAGACAGCCATCATCAGATATTTTTTCTTTTTTTCCTGACTGGTCAGTGGTTTCTTTTTAGCCATTTACAATTCTCCTGAGAACATTGAGCAGAGTGCCGGAGGTTTCCTGAGAATCGATATCCGACAGATAGACGCTGTAAAGAAGCTTCTCAATGGTTTTGACATCAAGAAATCTCGATAAGGTTCCTTCTGACGCAACGGAAATGATCCCTGTTTCTTCTGATACGATAATAGAAACCGCATCGGAAACCTCGGTGATCCCGATGCCGGCACGATGCCTCGTGCCAAGGGTTCCCTCCAGACTGTTGTTTTTTGTAAGCGGAAGCACGCAGCCTGCTGCCAGCAGGCGGTCCTGCCGCACAATTACCGCTCCGTCGTGAAGTGCGGAGCCTTCGTAAAAAATGGTATCGAGAAGCATGGCGGTAATATCTGCATCCACTCTGGTTCCCGTTTCCACGATATCCCCCAGGGCGATCTCCCGTTCGATGACGATGAGGGCTCCGGTTTTATTGGATGAAAAATACTCCACGGCCTTGCAGATCTGCGTAATGACTTCTTTGGCAGTATCTTTCTGGACGTTGGAAAACTGCCTGGAAAAAAAGAGCTTGCTCCGCCCGAGATATTCCAGAGCTCTCCGAAGCTCCGGATAAAAGATCACAAGGATCGCCATCAGACCGTAGGTCATGACGGCATTCAATATAAAATGAACGGTATATAAATTGAGAAAATCTGAAACCACCAGCGCCACCACAAGTACAGCCAGCCCCTTTACCAGCTGCTGAGCGCGGGTACGGCTGATAAACTGCATAATCTTGAAAATGGCAAAGGCCACGATCAGAATATCCACAATATCAATAATTCTGATATTTGAAATCATCCCCAGCAGGGAAACTGAGAGTGAACTGAAAAAACCATCTAACATTTGAACCTCACTGCTGCCCCCAATAAAAATACTCCGAATTTCATTGTACCTAAGATACCGCCGTTTTTCAACAGCAATCTGTTTCTTATACTATTATTAAGTTACTATTGTTAAGCCTCTGTCGCCGGAGCCTTTCCGGTCCTCTGAAACAGGGCTGCCCTTTCGCATCCCTGCGCTGCTGCTCCACGATCCGCCTCCCCCCGATCCTGTGGATATCCGCTTTTCAGGCGCTGGGGATAAACCTGTTAATCTGTGGATAACTCTGTGGATGACTGAAATTTCAACATTTTCTTTTGTGGAAAAATTCATTTTGGAATTTCCAGTTTTTCTCAGATCCTTTATCTCAAAAAACATTGAAATTTCAACGCTTCGAGGATTTTACATATAATGTAAATCTGGCAGTTTTTCCTTAAAAACAGTAAATTTCAACACTTTCTTTCGTCTGTGGATAACTCTGTGAATAACTTTCCCATAAACGAAAAGGCCATTCCGAAGGACCGGGCAGATCCAGTCAGAATGGCCAGCTGATTTCACTCCTGTATTCTGTTAAAAGTCCAGAACCGGACTTGCATCCAGGCTCATGACATCGTCTGTCAGACCTTCTTTGTAACGATAATATGCCGCACAGGAAATCATGGCTGCATTGTCGGTGCAGAGCACCGGTTCCGGCCGGTAAAACCGGATGCCGTTCTTTCGGCAGGCTTCTTCCATCAGCCCCCGGAGCAGACTGTTTGCCGCAACGCCTCCGGCCAGAGCCAGGGTGTTTCTGCCGCAGTTTTTTGCCGCCTCCATGGCTTTCATTACGATGACTTCCATGACTGCCATCTGAAAGCTGGCTGCAATATCCGCTTCGTTGACGGTTTCCCCTTTCTGCTTCAGGCTGTTTACATAATTCAGCACTCCGGTCTTGAGGCCGCTGAAGCTGAAATCGTAGCTTCCTTTTTCCAGGAGCACCCGCTTGAACTCCACCGCATGGGGATTTCCTTTCTTTGCAAGGGCGTCGATCTTCGGTCCTCCCGGGTATCCGAGGCCTAAAACCCGGGCAACCTTGTCCATTGCTTCTCCTGCCGCATCATCCCGGGTCACTCCCAAAAGCTCCAGATCGTTGTACCCCTTCACGTCGATGATATCTGTGTTGCCTCCGGACACCACCACCGCTGTGAAGGGCGGCTCAAGCCCCGGGGCCGCTATGTAGTTTGCGGAAATATGACCCTGCAGATGGTGGACCCCCACGATGGGAATGTCCTTTGCAAAGGCAAGGGCTTTTGCGGCTGCCACACCGATGAGAAGGGCTCCGATGAGACCCGGTCCCCGGGTGACGCCGATGAGGTCGATTTCATCCAGAGTCACACCTGCTTCCTCCAGGGCCCGGTCAATCACGGTGTTGATATTGTCCAGGTGGTGGCGGGATGCGATTTCCGGCACCACACCTCCGTACTGTGTGTGAATGGCGATCTGAGAGGAAATGATGTTTGAAAGCAGATGTCTGCCGTTTCCTGTAACGGAAGCAGCTGTTTCATCGCAGCTGCTCTCGATACCAAGTGTGAGAAATTCTCCGTTTTTCATTGGTTTTTCCTTAATAATACTGATTCTTTTGCATGTCAGAAGTACTGCGGGCTTCTGTTCTCCGCCAGTGTGCAGGAAGCTCCGTCTGTCTGATGGCGGCAGCTGTCGCACATGCGGTAATCCTCCATGCTCATGATGCTTACCGGCCCCCTGGGCGTGTAATGTCTGCAGTGACTGGACACGGACGGTCCGCCTCCGTTCTCCCCGCAGAGGTTCCAGCCGGGGCTCCGGCTGCTGTCTGTATAAGTCAACATTTTGATCCCCTCCTGAAAGAGATTATTTCAGGAAAGGGATTTTTTTATTCACATTTGGCGCATCTTCTCATGAGAAGGGCATTTTCTCCGGTAGCGGCGTAATAGCCTTCCCGCTTGCCCTCCACCAGAAATCCGTGATTTTTGTACAGAGCGATGGCGCTGCGGTTTGCCTCCCGGACCTCAAGCATCAGGGACCGGATGCCCATACTGTCTGCACAGGCGGTGACCATTTCCATCATGCGGTCCGCAATACCCCGGCCCCGGTAGCCCGGATGAACGGCCACCCGGTTCACATCGCCCTCGTCCAGGATAAATGCGGCGCCTCCAAAGCCGATGACCTCGCCCCGGCTGTTTTCGGCGGCAACGTAGTACGATTTTTTGGAGCCGTCCAGCTCCCCTGCAAAGGATGCGCTGCTCCACGGATGATCAAAGCAGATGGCGTCAAGCTTCGCAAAAAGCTCTGCGTCCTCCGGGGCGGCCGTGCGGTAGCGGATTTCCTCTGCAGGATCTGCTGCAGCCGCCATTTCTTCCGGAAGGGGGCGCTTTTTTTTCAGTTCTTTTTTCTTTCTGCCCAGCTGACCGGCTGCAAGCTTCCGCTCCGCTTCTGATTTTCTCAGATACTCCGGCCGCACCTCGTTATAATCCCAGGTTTTTCCTTCACACGCCAGGGCCTCTGCCCGGTGCAGCACAGAAACCGCATTCTGGTACCGGTGCTTCTGGTCTGCAATCTTTACAGGAATGCCTGTGACGCTGCCGATGGTTCCTTCATAGGAATCGGTCCCGTCTCCATAAAGCCTCAGGTTCGAAGCACCTGCCTTCCCCGCTGCCTCCTGCGCCATGAAAAGATATTCTGTTACGTCGTACGCATCCGGCGGCACCAGTTCCTCAAAGGCCCCGTCCGGCTTCAGCAGCCAGGCTGCTGCATACACCTGGTTTCTCCGGGCATCAAGCATGGGACAGACCGCAACAGGCCCGTCCGCTGTTTTTTCCTGCCCGGGAGACGTACGCTCTGCGTACACAAAGGATTCCAGTGTCTGCACCGGAATCATGGCCACTCCCAGAGCCTGGGCCAGGGTCCGGGCCGCTGCCATTCCGATGCGGATTCCGGTAAAGGAACCGGGGCCTACGGCCACTGCGATCCGCTCCAGCTCTGTTTTCTGTATTCCGGACCGGGCAAGGGCCCGGGCGATCATGGGAAACAGGGCCTGAAGGTGGTTCATCTCCTCCCCGGAGGTCTCTGCCGTCACATGGCCCTGTCCGTCCGATACGGCAACCGAAGCCGCAGCTCCGGTTGTATCGATTGCTAATATTTTCATTCTGCTCTTTGCGGCCTCAGACCCTGTCAATATCATAGATCCGCTGGCCTTCCTTCTCTCCGTAAAAAATATTGATCAGCCTGCTGCCATCCGGAATCAGCTCCCCGATAAGGTCCGCCCATTCCACAATGCAGACGCCGTCTCCGTTAAAATACTCCTGGATTCCGATCTCAAAGAGGGCCTCCGGGTCGCTGACTCTGTATACATCAAAGTGGTACAGGGGCAGCCTTCCGCTGTGGTATTCCTTCACAATGTTGAAGGTTGGGCTCACTACAGGCTCGGTGACACCCAGCCCCTTTGCAATGGCTTTTGTCAGGGCGGTCTTTCCCGTGCCGAGATCTCCCACCAGACAGATCACATCCCCCGCAGTCAGCTCCGATGCCAGCTTTATTCCAAAGGCCTGTGTATCGGCTTCACTGTTCATCTGAAGAATCATGAGGTTCCTCCTGCCTTTGTTCCTTCCGGCATGACCGCCAGCTCATACATGGCATCTGCGTAGATCTTTGCAGTCTGAATCAGACGGCGGATACTGACGCATTCGTTCTTCTGGTGCATGAGATCCGGGTCCCCCGGATACAGGGCGCCGAAGGCAATGGCGTGTTCCATCTCCCGGGCATAGGTGCCTCCTCCGATGACCATAGGCTGAGACTGCCCGTCCCCGGTGTGCCTGCGGTAGATGGAAAGCAGGGTCTGCACCAGAGGCTCCTCCAAAGAAAAGTACACCGGCTTTTCATAGATGGTGTTTTCTGTCTGCAGGCCGTAAGCCTCAAGAACCGGAGCCATGGCCGCGTAAACATCCTGGTCACAGTACGAGATGGGGCACCGGATGTTCACCGTCAGCCTTGCCTCCTCCTGATTCAGGCGGATCATGCCCACATTGAGGATCAGCTTTCCTGAAATCTCATCCGAAAGCCCGCAGCCCAGGGCCTCTCCGTGGAGGTCCGGAGCCAGATGCCTTTGATAAAATTCTATAAATTCCGTCGGCTCCGGCGAAGAAAACGCCAGCTCCGCAAGAAATCCCATCAGGATGGAGATGGCATTGATCCCCTTTTCCGGATGGGCCCCGTGGGAGGATACTCCCCGGCAGGAAAGCTCCAGACTGCGGCCCTGTTCCCGTACCTCAATCACATGACCGGTTTTTCTGCCGTATTCCTCCGCCAGCTCCCGGATCTGTCCGGAATCCTCCGCGGGAGTCACCACCGCAGATGCTCCATCCGGCACCATGTTGGCCGCCGTTCCTCCCGTGAAGGCTGAAAGAATCAGCCCCCCTTCCTGAGGCTGCCGGAATTTTTTCACCAGATCAAAGATCATAATGCCCATTTCTCCGTGAACCAGCGGGAAATCCCCGTCCGGTACAATGGCAAAATCAGGCATGGAAACCTTTTCCTTGTACTTTTCCATCCCCGTGCTGCCGGTTTCCTCATCCAGCCCCAGGATCATGCGGACCTTCTTCACAGGCTCATACCCGCAGTCCTTCAGGGCCTTCATGGCATAAAAGGCCGCCATGGCAGGACCCTTGTCATCCAGGGTTCCTCTCCCCCAGACAACCCCGTCATGAACCTCTCCGCCGAAGGGCTCCCGCTCCCAGCCGCTGCCGGCAGGAACCACATCCAGGTGGCACAAAACCCCCATGGTCTCTTTTGCATCCTGCGGACCAAAATCAATATGCCCGCCGTAATCATCAATATTCTCAGTAAAAAAGCCTTCCCGCTTTCCCAGGTTCAGCATATAATCAAACGCAGCGCCCACGCTGCCCCCAAAAGGTGCATGCTCCTCCGGTTCCCCCTTTACACTGGGAATCCGGATCAGTCCGCAAAGATCCCGGACCAGCTCCTCTTCCAGTTCTTCCAGCCTCTTTATATAATCAGGCTGCATTCTGTTGTGATTCATCTTCCATATCTCCTGTGGCTGTGCCCATTTCGATTGATACGCCCGTAAGCCACTGCTCTCCCAGCAGCGCCTTAACATCTTCCAGCGCCTTTTTTGCCCGGGCCAGATGCCCGGAGGTGCTGAGGGCTGCATTGGAATCCAGATTTTCATCCAGAGGAATAATCCGGTACTCCGAAGAACCGTTGTAACGGTCCACCCATGTAGGAATCACCCGCACCGTCTCAGCCACAATTTCTCCTGTGCTCTTCATCAGACTGATATCGACTCTTGCCATCATGCCCTGCTCGGTGTAGCGGCGGTTGGAAATAGAAGGAAGAGTTTCCTCTCTCTGGTTGGAAATAAAGTTCCCCATACTGTAAAATACAGGAACCGTCCTTCCGTCACCGGATACCACCGTATCCACCTTCTGAAGCACATGAGGGTGCGACGCAAAGATAATATCCGCCCCCATATCGGCAACCCGCTGCGCCATGGCAAGCTGATAGCTGTTAGGCTCCCGCTGGTACTCCTCGCCCCAGTGAAGATAGCACACCACCAGCTCCGCCCCGGCGCCCCTGGCGCCCTCAATATCTGCCTGGATCTTCCCGTAATCCGTGGTTTCCAGCTCGTTGTAATTGAATGTGTTTATAAGGGCCTGGGCCTCTTCCCCCACACGGTTTCCGTTGATGGTCACACCGCTGTCTCCGGCGCCGGTGGTCTCATAGGTGTAGGAGACAATCCCCACCTTTACGCCCTTTACATCGGTCACGGCAAAGGATTCCTCGCCCTCAAGATGACTTCCCACCGTCACCATATCCTGGGCCCGCAGAATCTCAAGGGTCCGCTTCAGCCCCCCGAGACCGCTGTCCAACATGTGATTGTTGCTGGTCAGAGCCACATCAAAGCCCGCTGCCTTTACGGCCTCGGCAAGAGAATCCGGTGCATTGAAGGTCGGATACCCCCGGGGCGCCGTTCCTTCAAAGGTCGTCTCCATGTTGCACATGGCAAGATCTGCATCCGAAATATACGGTGTCACATACTCATAATTGTCCGAAAAATCGTAGCTGCCTGCCGATGCATCGTAAGCCGCTTTAATATTTGTGGAATGAGCCATCACATCCCCTACGCAAAGAATGCTCAGCTCTACGGGTTCTTCCTTGTGAAAAATCCCGCCGGAGCCCCCCTGCCCCGGGTCAGCAGAGCTGACGTCGCCTTTTCCGCAGCCCCCCAGAGCCAGAACGGAGGAAGCCATCATCATTCCTGCAAGGAGTATGGCGCCTTTTTTTGCAAATCGTTTCTTCATCATATGCTGTATCCCCTGTTGTTTCTGTTATCGTTGTCTGATTCCCAATAGACGGTCGCTTCGCAGCCCCCTTATGATGCCTGACGGGGCCTTCGCCCCGCAAAAAGAAGAAGGCGGCCCGCCGGCCGCCCGTATCTTATACCGCCTCGATGCCGGCAACTTCCGGAACTGCTTCTCTGACGATTCTTTCCACAATGCTCTGAAGCGTCAGCTGAGCCCCCGGGCAGCCGTGACATGCACCCTTCAGGCGCACCTTCACGATGTTGTCGGAAGTCAGTTCCACAAATTCGATGTCTCCGCCGTCTCTCTGAAGAAACGGCTTGATTTCTTCAATGCTCTTTAAGATTAATTCTTCCATGGTCTATACTCCTTATTATGATAAATATTGATAATCAATATACATGATTAACGCAATTCAGATATTCTGCAGCACGCCTTTGCACCGGCCGGGCCGGTGAACCGCAAAAGGGCGGATTTCCTGCTGTTACAGCTTTGCTGCGTAGTCCTTTACGCGGGCAACGGTGCGTTCCTCTCCCAGAATCTGCTGGATTTCCCATACATCCGGAGACTGGGAACGTCCGGTAACAGCAAGGCGGATTACCGTGCTGACATCGCCTACATGGCCCTTGTACTGATCCGGTTTTTTCTTGAAATCCTTCGGCTTTGCCGCATACCCCAGCTCTGTGCCAAGAGCACGGATCTTGTCAAACCACGCGCTCTGATCGTCGCTGTGATCGTAGGTATTAAGATACGCAGCCAGAATCGCCGCAGCGTCCTCTTTGCTGACATTTGCAGGAAGCTCTCCTTCCACAACAAAATACTCATCAAAGAAATACTTGATAAATTCAAAGATCTGAGAAGCGTATTCCAGATCCTTTCTCGGCTTGTTTCCGCTTCTGCCCACATCGAGGATCTTTTCAACATATGCCTCGTTGCCCTCAAAGAGATGCAGGATTTCCGGACGGAACTCCCGTGCCCAGTCCTTCATAAAGGTGCAGAGCTCTGCCGCAGGGATCTTCACTAACACATCCTTGCACACATCGCTGAGCTTCTGAAGGTCGAACAGAGCCCCGGAATTGCTCATCTTTTCTGCAGTGAACTTAAACTCGTCAATCGGGGCATCCGGATTTTCGATGCGCCATTCCTCAAAGTTGGAGTTCAGGATGGTAATAAGATATTCTCTCACTGCTGCCGGATGATATCCGTCTTTTCTGTAATAATCTAAAGAAAGCTCCGGATCCTTCCGCTTGGAAAGCTTCCGCTTGCTGCCTTCGCCGTCGATCTTCATCAGATGGGCCGTATGGCAGTACTTCGGAGGCTCAAAGCCCAGAGTCTCAAAAAGCTCCACATGGGTCGGAAGAGAGGAAAGCCATTCCTCGCCTCTCACAACGTGGGTGGTTCTCATGAAATGATCGTCGATGGCATGGGCAAAGTGGTACGTCGGAATCCCGTTGGCCTTGAGAATCACCACATCCATGTTGTTTGCAGGCATGGTGATGGGTCCCCGGATCACATCGTCCACCGTAATGGTGGGCATATCCTCCGGCGCCACATCCGTCGGTCCCTTGGAGCGCAGACGGATGACATACGGCTTGCCGGCCTTTATATTTTCTTCCACCTGCTCGTAGGAAAGGTCCCGGCACTTAGCCCACTTTCCATAAATACCAGGATTTTCCTTGTTCGCATCCTGCTCTGCCCGGATGGCCGAAATCTCCTCTTCCGTCAGGAAGCACGGATAGGCATGACCCTCCTGAACGAGACGCTTTACAAAGGTCTGGTACACCTCTGCACGCTGGCTCTGATGATACGGTCCGTAGCTTCCCCGGTCCCCGTCCATGGCAGCCCCTTCGTCAAAGCGGATGCCGAAATAGTCCAGCACGTTGATAATGGTCTCCACCGCACCTTCCACGTAGCGCTTGTCATCCGTATCTTCGATGCGCAGGAAGAACACCCCGCCGCTCTGGTGGGCCAGACGCTCGTCCGCAAAGGCGCTGTAAAGATTTCCGAGATGAATAAACCCGGTAGGGCTCGGAGCCATTCTTGTCACCATAGCCCCCTCCGGAAGCTGCCGCGGCGGATAGATGGTCTCATACTCCTCCGGTGATTTCTTAATGTCAGGGAACAGAAGTTCCGCAAGCTTCATATTGTCCAATGTAATTCCTCCACTAAAAAAGTATCTCCAAAGCCGCCGGACAGCCATCCGGGCAGCTTTTGTTATCTTCGGTAGATCCGCAGGATCTCTTCCGTATAGCCGCCCCTTTCATCGTAGACCGCCAGAGGCTCCGCCAGCTTCAGCTCCCGGCCGCCGTTCTTGCGGCACACCAGCAGCATGAGGTTTGGCTTTTCTCCTTTTCTGGGGCTGATGAGCTGCAGCACCTTTGGCTCCAGGCGGTTTTCCCTGCAGCAGCAGGAAATATCCACGATCCTTGCAGGACGATGAATCATGTAAAACGCTCCCCGGTCCTTCAGAAGGTTCGCAGCGCACCGGATAAAATCCTCCAGTCCCGCAGTGGTCTCGTGTCGGGCCGCCGTCAGGGCATCCGCCCCGTTGACGATCCCCGTACCCCGGGCCGTATAAGGCGGGTTGCAGGTCACGGCATCAAAGCTGCCCGGCTCCACATGGTTCATAAGGTCCAGAATATCCGAATGAATGATCCGGATCCGGTCTGAAAATCCGTTGAGGGCAGCGTTCCGCACTGCCAGGGCCGCAGGCTCTGCCTGCATCTCAACTCCTGTGATGTGCGCCTGGGGCGCAAGGCCCCCTAAAATCACCGGAATGACCCCGTTGTTGGTCCCCAGATCGGCAATCCTTGCGTGCTTTCCCCGGGAAGCAAGCTCCGCCAGCAGCACCGCATCGATGCCGTAACAGAAATAATCCGTATTCTGAATCAGCTTCAGTCCCCCGAAGCCGATTTCATCCGTCCGTTCCGCCATATCTGTCTCCGCCTAATCCCCCAGAAGATTCTTTACATCCTCCGGAAGGGCATCCAGGTCATCATCCTCTGCTTTTTTCTTTTTCTTTTTGTCTATGCGGCGGATCTCCTGCTTCTTGTAGACAGAAATATCCCCGTCCAGACGATCCTCTCCCGGCGGCGTGTTTTTGTCCGGCGGCAGCACCAGCCGTACCTTGACCTGCTCTCTGAGGACATTGTTTTCCACGACCACAGCAACCCCGTCCGGAGTCTTTACATGCTCGCCCGGATCCGGCAGCCCCCGCTTCAGATCGAGATATGCCTCGTTTTCGTATTTCAGGCAGCACATGAGCCTGCCGCAGATACCCGAAATCTTCGTAGGATTCAGGGAAAGTCCCTGAACCTTTGCCATCTTGATGGAAACGGGATCAAAATCCGGCAGCCACGTGTGACAGCACAGACCCTTGCCGCAGTTTCCGATGCCCCCCAGCATCTTGGCCTCGTCTCTGACCCCGATCTGCCGCAGCTCGATGCGCATTTTAAATACGCTGGCAAGGTCCTTTACCAGCTCCCGGAAGTCCACCCTTCCGTCTGCGGTAAAATAGAAGATCACCTTGGAGTTGTCAAAGGTAAACTCCACATCGATGAGCTTCATTTCAAGCCCCCTGGAATCGATCTTCTGCTGACAGGTTTCCATGGTGCTCTGTTTTCTCTTCATATTCTGTTCGTGCCTTGCACGATCCTTTTCATCAGCGATGCGCACCACCTTTTTCAGGGGCTGCACGATGGATTTTTCGCTGACACTGCAGGGCGCCGTCATAACCTCGCCGAACTCCAGCCCTCTGGCCGTTTCCACGATGACAAAGCTTCCCTCCTTCAGTTCCAGATCCCCGGGATCAAAGTAATACACCTTGCCTGCCGGTTTAAATCTGACGCCTGTTACTGTTATCATTCAATTTCTCCTGAATATCAAAAATCATATATTTCACAGCATGACCTGCACTGACATTCTGTCCCAGATCCCTTGCAGCCGTCTCTGCACACTGGATGGCTGCCGCTGCAGCCGCCGGTGAAACACGCCGTCTGCACTGCTGAATCACATCCCCAAACCTCCGGTTGATCTGCAGCGCCCCTGCAGGATCGTACTCCGCAACAAGAATATCGCGGAACAGGGTTTCCGCAATGGAAACAAATGCTGCGGCCGCCTGCTTTCCGGAAGTAAAATACTCCATATCATTCCAGATCTGAAAAGCCGGCTTTCCGAGGATCACCGCCGCGGCTGTCTCCACAGCCCGTTCCTGAAACTCCTCATCCTCTGTGCCGGAAGCCCGGATGCCGTCGGAATGCAGCTTCAGAAGCTGGCAGCGGGACCGGATGGTCTCTGCCAGAGACTGGGAATTTTCCGCAAGAATCAGGATCGTAACCTCTCCCGGCGGTTCCTCTAAAGTCTTGAGCAGACGGTTCTGGGCCCGCAGGGTCATGGAATCTCCGCTGCGAATCACCAGAAACAGCCGGTTTCCCGTATAGGATTTCTGCATGACCCGTGCGATCATGTCCTCTACATCCCGGTCCTTTACGGACTCCCCGGGAACCCCCACAAAGAACACATCCTCGCTGTTTCCGTCCTCAATCTTTCTGCAGGACGGGCACACACCGCAGGCATGGCCGTCCTTCTGCTGACACAAAGATGCCCGTATCAGCCAGTACGCCAGATCCCAGGTATCTGCGGCATCCCCCTCCAGGATATATCCGTGAAACAGCTTCCCGGACCGGATGGTCTGCCTGAGCCGGCGGATCAGAGCTTCATTATCAGAAACAGCTTCCAGTGACATATCATACTCCGATTTCTACAAGTGTTATATTTCAGGCATCCTCTGCAGGCCCTCAGGATTTTCCCCGGATCCGCAGAAATGCACACTTCAAAATATTATACCACTATTCTTTTTTTCAGTCAAAATCATTCCCGCGGTTCTTCATTTTCTTCCCCGCCGCAGAAAAACTTCTTCACCCGGCCCAGGGTCCAGATCCAGTTGGCAGACCTGCAGGCTCCCCGAAAGTCCAGCCCCGCAGTCAGATAACAGATCCCCGGAACAGTAGCCAGGGTCTTGACTGCCGCATAAGACACCACCATAACCCCCAGCGTCACCGGAAGCACCTGGCTGCACCGGATCACAGGCATCACCGTTTCGTGAAGCCAGGAAAGAAGAAAATTGTGCATCAGATAGATGCCCAGGGAAAGGCTCACGGCCGGAGCCAGACATCTGCGCAGCCCCGAATCCCTGTTGAAATACTGCATAAACAGAACAAAAATACACCCCGCAAGGAAGATTTCCGGGCCGGAGGACTGGGAATGAAAAACCTGCACATACTGTCCCGCAGCACGGCTCTCGTGCAGGGTCCCCCAGGTGATGAGCGCAAGATCAGCCGCAGCCGCGGCTGCAAGAAGCCATGGAGAAATTTTCTTTTTCAGGGTTCCAAGGTAATACCCCAAAAGGAAGGAGCACAGATGTCCCCCGAAGATTCTCAGGTTTACCGTAAGATCCAGCTGCAGATTTTCCCGCAGGCTGTCCGGCGAAAGAGCCGTCACAAAGCCCTGCAGACAGTACAGAACCAGAAGTCCCAGAAGAAATTTCCGGCCTCCTTCGTTCATCCCCTGAAGGGCTCCGTACAGCACCGGTGAGAGGATATAAAGTCCGATGAGGGTGTACATATACCAAAGATGCACCCAGGCAGGGGCATGAAAGGCCGCAGCCATGCGTTCTCCAAAAAGGGACAGATCCTCCGCTTCAACAAAGCTGCCCCAGGCAGCCCCCACCGCAGACCATACCGCCAGAGTGCACACCAGCTTTGGCAGCCGCTGCTTCAGCAGAAAGGAAATATCCGCCGTTCTTGCATCGGTCATGAGAAGATAGCCGGACATCATAAAAAACAGAGGAACTGCAGAAAATGCTGCGGAAACACAGAAATTGAGCACCTGCCAGGCAGGTGTCACAGGATTGCGCATGGGACCTGCAGCAGCGTGCATGAAAACCACAAAAAACAGGGCAAGGATTCGCAGGTAATCAAAGCACCAGACGTGGGTTCTTCCCTCGCCCTGCAGGCAGAGCCTGCGTTCTGCGTCTGCTGCGGTTCCTTCACTGTATTTCTGCTGTTCCATCTCTGTCTTCTCCTTCGATCTTTGGTTCGTTCTTTATTCTGTTTCATTCAGCATGGCAAGAAGTCCTGCCTCATCGATGACCGGTATGCCAAGCTCCTGGGCCTTTGTGAGCTTGGAGCCTGCGGCCTCTCCTGCCACCACCAGGCTGGTCTTTTTGCTGACGCTGCCGGTGCACTTTCCTCCGTTGCTTTCGATGAGCTCCTTTGCTTCCTTTCTTCCAAGGGTTGGCAGGGTTCCCGTCACAACGATGGTAAGCCCTGCCAGGCGGTCTGATACGGCAGTATTCTGTGCGGCCTTCATGTTGACTCCGGCTGCCTCCAGCTCCGCCATGACTCTGCGGTTTTCTTCTCCTGCAAAGAACTCCAGAATGCAGCCTGCCGTGGTCTCTCCGATATCGTCGATGGCGGTGAGTTCTTCCATGGTGGCCTGCATCAGGGAAGGAATGCTGTCAAAATGCTTCATGATATCCCGGGCGGTGTTCTGTCCTACATTGCGGATGGCAAGGGCCGTCAGCAGCCTTGCGGCATCGTTTGACTTTGAAGCCTCAATGGCTGCAAGGATCTTGTCCGTGTTTTTTTCCTTTCCGATGAGACCTTTTTCGATGAGCTCCTCCCGGTGCTCCTTCAGACGGTAAATATCCGCATAGGTCTTCAGATAGCCTTCTTTTACAAGGGTTTCGATGAGGGTTTCGCCAAGGCCTGCGATGTTCATGCAGTTCAGGGACACAAAATACGCGATGGTACGGGTCCGCTGGGCCGGACAGGCAGGATTGAGGCAGCGGATGTCCGCTGTATCCGGTTCCCTCACAAGCCGGGCGCCGCACACCGGACAGTGCTGAGGCGCTTCAAAGATCCGGGGCGGCTCCTCTACGCAGCCGTTGAGCTTCGGAATGATCTCGCCGCTCTTAAACAGCCGGTAGGCCCCTCCGATGCCCACCTTCATATCGTTGATATAGTCCTGATTGTGCAGGGTGGCTCTGGATACCCTTGTTCCGCAGAGTCTTGCGGGCTCCCCCGTCTCCCGGTCGTGGAAAATGCCGGTAAAGGTCAGCTTTCCTGTGCGTCCTACGGCCACCTGAATATCGTCCATCACCACGATCCGCTCCTCCGGAGGGTACTTGTAGGCAATATGCCCGCTGGAATACTTGCTGCCTGCAGGAAAATCCTCCCGGTATGCGATCTGATCGATTTTCACCACCGCCCCGTCGATGTCATAGGGCAGGCTCCCCCGGCTTTCCCCGATCTGCAGGATGGTCTCTGTAACCTCCTGGGCCGTGGTGCATTTTCTGTGAAAAATGCAGGAGACCCCTGCCTCCTGCAGCAGTCCCAGGCCTGTGCAGTGGCTTTCCATCAGCTCCCGGGGACCGTCCTGGATATTGAAAATCTGCATGCAGAGGCCCCGCTGCCGCACCTGCTCCGGGTCCAGAAGCTTCAGGGTTCCCGCAGCAAGATTTCTCGGATTTGCAGCCTGGGGTTTCCCCTGCTCCTCCTGTTTTTCGTTATATGCTTCAAACTGCTGTCTGGTCATGTAGACCTCTCCCCGAAGCTCCAGATAATCGCAGTCCAGGGCAAGCTCCCGGACTGCCTGGGGAATGGTCTTTACATTTGCCGTGCAGTCATCTCCTTCGATTCCGTTGCCCCGGGTTTCCGCCAGAGTCAGCCGCAGCCTTCCGTCAGGATCTGCGGGGTCCTTTCCCAGGCGCAGGGTCACGCTGAGTCCGTCGATTTTCTCTTCCACGGAAAAGGCCGCATCCGGGTGCATCTGCTGCACCTTTTCCACCCACCGGGTCACTTCTTCTATCTCAAAGACATCCTGAATGGAAAGCATGGGAACATTGTGACGGATCTTCCTGTTTTCCGTAAGGACCTCCTTTGTGGCCACCCGCCGGGCGGGTGAATCCTCGTCTGCCCACTGGGGATGGGCTGCTTCGGCCGCCTTCAGGGCCTGCATTTTCTGGTCGTATTCGTAATCGGAGATGACGGTTTCTCCTTTTTCATACAGGCGCAGGTGCTCTAAAAGCTCCTGCTTCAGTGCCTCATATTCTGTCCGGTTCATTTTTCCTTTTCCCCTTCCTGATCCGATTCCCGTTTTTATTTCAGCTTTGTCAGCGGAGCCACGTCCATGGCCAGCTTTTTGATGCCTGCGCTGTCAAAGGCGATGGATATAATATTTCCTTTGATGGAAATAACCATTCCTTCTCCGAACTTTGGATGGCTCACCCGGTCTCCGTCCTGAAGGTCCTCCTTGGACGCAGCCGCGGCCTTCCGGATGGTCTCTGTGTTCTGACGTATGTATTTCAGCTGATCGAAAGGCCGGGCGGATTTACCGTACTGAGGCTTGCGCACCCTTGAGGAGAATTCTTCCTGTCCCTGGGCTGCAGGGCCGTCTTCCTGATAGCTTCTGTATCCGAAGCGGTCTGAGTCCTCGTCAAACAGCTCCCGGTCGATCTCCTTGAGGAACACGGATTCTCTGGTGTACTCCGTCCTTCCGTACAGCATGCGGGCAATGGCGCTGGTGAAAAACAGCTGCTCCTTTGCCCGGGTGATGCCCACATAACAGAGACGCCGCTCCTCCTCCAGACCATCCATGGAATCCAGGGCCCGGTGTCCCGGAAACAGCCCGTCCTCCATGCCGGGCATGAACACCACAGGAAACTCCAGACCCTTGGCGCTGTGCAGGGTCATGAGGACCACTGCGTTCTCCTCCGGCTGGTGGTTGTCCACATCCGCCACCAAGGCCACCTGCTCCAGAAACTCCGCTAAAGTGATCTGGGGATTTTCCTCTTCGGCGTCAAACATGACGGATTTGAATTCCAGCAGGTTTTCGATCCTGCTTTCCGCCTCCATGGCGCCGCTTTCGCCGGACCGGGCCACGGCCTCCAGGGCGCTGAGGTAGCCGCTGTCCACCAGAAGGCGGTCGTAAATATCGCTGACCCGCATCTCATCCTGCTCCCCGTGAACCGACGCAAGCAGGTGAATGAGCTGGTGCATGGCCTTTGCTGTCTTTGCGGAAAGGCCCCCGATGACCTCGTCATCGCACAGAAGCTCAAACAGGCTGGCATCCCGCTGCCGGGCCAGTACCTGGAGCTTTTCGATGGTCTTTGCCCCCACGCCCCGCTTGGGCTCGTTCACCGCCCGCAGAAACGCCAGATCGTCTGCGGGATTCAGAACAAGGCGCAGATAGGCCATCATGTCCTTGATTTCCTTGCGGTCGTAGAACTTTGTGCCTCCCAGCACGCGGTACGGAATATTTCTGGCCATAAAGGCCTCTTCAAAGCTTCGGGACTGGGCGTTGGTCCGGTAAAGCACCGCAAAATCCGAATACCGGTACTCCCTTCCCCTCAGGCGGTCCACCTGATCTGCGATGTAGGCCGCCTCCGCCTTCTGATCCGAAAGCCGGCGGTACATGAGAGGCTTTCCGTCCTCCTGCTGTGTCCAGAGCTGCTTTTCCTTGCGCCCCTGATTGTGCCGGATCACCGAATGGGCCGCCTTCAGGATATTGCCCTTGGAACGGTAATTCTGCTCCAGCTTGATGACCTTTGTTCCGGGAAAGTCTTTTTCAAATGAAAGAATATTTCGGATATCCGCCCCTCTCCACTGGTAGATGCACTGGTCGTCGTCTCCCACGACACAAAGATTTCGGTGCTTTTCTGCCAGCAGGCGCAGGAACCGGTACTGCATATAGTTTGTATCCTGGTATTCGTCCACCATAATGTAGCGGAACCGGTCTCTGTACTTTTCCAGAACCTCCGGGTTTTCCTCAAAAAGAGTCACCGTCCGCCAGATGAGATCATCAAAGTCCATGGCGTTGTTCTTCAGAAGGGTCCGCTCGTATTCACGGTAGACCTTGCCGATGATCTGCTCGCTGTAGCCTGCGGCTTCCATGCAGAACCGGCGGGCGTCGATGCCTTTTTCCTTTGCATCGCTGATGACGCTGAGGATGACAGGGATTTTAAACTGCCGGTCGTCCACGTTGAGGGCCTTCATGCAGGCCCGCACCACGGCCTTCTGATCTACGGGATCGTAGATGGTAAAATCCCTGGTAAATCCGATGGAATCCGCATTCATCCGCAGCAGCCGCAGGCAGGCAGAGTGAAAGGTCATGATCCACATATTGAGGCCGCCTCCCACCAGGTCCTCCACCCTTTCCCGCATTTCCTTTGCGGCTTTGTTGGTGAAGGTCACCGCAAGAATCTCCCAGGGAGAAACCCCCGCCTCCCGGATCATATAGGCGATCCTTCGGGTCATGGTGCTGGTTTTGCCGCTGCCCGCCCCTGCAAGAATGAGAAGCGGCCCCTCCACCTGAGTGGCCGCCTCCCGCTGTCTGTCGTTTAAACTGTTCAGATAATCCATAAATACCCCGCTGCATGCCGGCGCCGGCGCCGGAACTTTCCTTTCTATTTCATTTATTGCATTCAGATTTATTTCTTTGATATATTTTATTCACGGTTCTACTTTACCCAGATGCCGCCTCCCAGGAATTCTCTC
Source organism: Anaerovoracaceae bacterium (assembly GCA_051892195.1). Lineage (GTDB taxonomy): Bacteria > Bacillota > Clostridia > Peptostreptococcales > Anaerovoracaceae > CAKQOE01. Next base: position 3,199 of record JBJFFZ010000122.1, on the reverse strand, counting down.
ATAATGGAATTATTGGTAATGTCCTTTGTTTCCGTCATAGGCTTTACGCAGCGGAGAATCCGCAGCAGGCGCTGGGCCTCCACATACTGGGGCTCCTCAGGGCCGATCTCCAAAAGACTGTCCTCCACCAGAGGGCGCAGCATGGCAAGCTCGTAAAGCAGCGCAGAGTTGAAAAGCACATCGGCCTCGCCGCTGTACGGGAAGATATTTTTGATCTCCCCTGCCCGCACGTCCGGCCAGTCCGTGATGGTGTCCCTGGCGGATTTGTTTCTGGACCGCATGTCTCTTGCCATGCGGCGGATAAACCGGATATCCGTCAGAGGGATCCGGTTCTTTTCGTCGATGTTCAGCGTGGTCAGTGGACTGATGTAGATCCTGTATTTTTCTTCCTCAGGAATCTGCTCCGTCAGCTTTCCGTTCAGGGCGTGGATGCCCTCCACCACCACCGGCTGGTCCGCTTCGGCTTTTGTGATCCGCATGCCGTACCGCTTGCTGCCTGTAATAAAGTCAAAGACCGGCATATCCACCACTTCTCCTGCCAGCAGGGCGTTCATCTGCTCATTGAACAGAGCCACGTCCACCGCTTCCAGATCCTCAAAGTTGTACTTGCCGTTTTCGTCCCTCGGCGCCTGAAAACGCTCCACAAAATAGTCGTCGGTGCCCATATATAACGGGCGTTTTCCGTTGACCCGCAGCTGAATGCACAGCCGCTGGGCAAAGGTGGTCTTTCCGGAGGAGGACGGTCCGGCTATCAGGATCATCCGCTTCCCCTTCCGGACGATGTCGTCCGCAATCATGGCGATCTTTTTTTCGTGCATGGCTTCGTTGATGAGAACAAATTCGTGCCATTCCTGGGTGTCCAGCTTCCGGTTCAGATCCTTGATGGTCCGCACGTTTACAAAGCTCTGCCACCTGGACACATCCCGCAGTGCCTCAAACATTTTCCGGTCATCCCGGTAGGCCAGCAGTCCGTCCGGGCACTCCGCCTGAGGAACCCGGATAATGAGATTTCCTTCGTACGGAACCAGCTCAAAAATGCCCGCAGCGCCGCTTCGCTCAAGAAGCGGATCAAAGAAAATGGCCGCATAGCCTTCGCAGGAATACTCAAATACCTCCTGCACATCGCTGCTGCGGATCAGCTCCACCTGCCCCCGGGAAAAGTTGCGGAGAATGTCCTGGCTGTCCGCAGTTTCCGTTCCTTTGGCGGCTGCATCTGCAGCCAACAGGATATCTCTGCGCTTTATGATTCTGCGGGTGATCCGCAGGTCCTCCGCCACCAGCTCCTTCATGCGTTTTTCGATCTGCCATACCACAGCCGCCGCATCATTTGCCTGAAACTCCGACTTGAGCTTTACAAAGAGCCCGCCGTTTAACGGATACTTCAGGGAAACCTCGGTTCCCGGCAGCACATCGTTCAGGGCCTTCAGGAAGAGAAAGAAGACGGTTCTCTGGTACACCAGACGGGCCAGTCTGGATCTGAGATCCAGAACCTTCACCGTGCATGGGCCTGCAGGCGCATAGCTGAGATCTCTTCCGGTGCCGTCCACAAGGGCATACACCGGAGAAAGGCCCTGAGGCTGCGGAATCCAGCGTTCCGCCAGCTCCTTCAGGCTGAGGCCCTCTTCAAAAGGTACACGAAGCTCCTCCCACTCTTCGCCGGAAGGCTTCTGATAGATCAGCCGGATCTCCCGGCCGCCGGTTTCTCTGATTCCTCTCATATTCCTCACCATTCCTTTCAGTTCATTCTGATTATACCATAATCCCGGGCTTCCAACTTCTCTTTCCTTCCTCTTTATTTTCCTGATTCCTCTGCCCGGCAGCAGAGCCGTCGGTTTCAGTTCCATTCATCAGCCAGCAGGAAATCGCAGATGTTACAGTGCCTGATCCCGTTTCTGCTCATGTCCAGCTCATCCAGAGAGACAACGTATTTCGGATAGTTATCGCGGATATTGTCATATGCGCCGAACTCGCGCAGAACGGTCTCATCGGATGCCAGCAGATAAGCCACCTGAACATACAGCTTTTCTCCACGCCTGTGACACACAAAATCGATCTCCTTATCTCCGCTCCTTCCTACGGTTACTTCATAGTCCCGGCGCAGCAGTTCCAGATACACGATGTTCTCCAAAATGAGGTTAATGTCGCGCATATTGCCGCCGAAAACAGCCTCCCGGATGCCGTGGTCAGCAATGTAATACTTCTCATTGGATGCAAGAATCTGCTTCCCCTGCAAATCCTCACGCTTGACCTGATACAGCAGATATGCATCACAGCAGTATCGGATGTAGTTCAGGATGGTCTCCGGTGCAACGGTTCGCCTTTCGTTTTTTAAATATTTTGACAGGGAGGCAGCGGAGAAGGTTGTACCCACATTTGCAATTGCATAAGTGATGATTCGTTCCAGCAGGTCCACATCGCGGATTCTGTTGCGCTTTACAATGTCCTTGAGCTGGACAGAGTTGAACAGATCATGGAGATATAACCTGGAAGGAGCATCCTCGTAACGGATATTGGCAAGGTACGGCATACCGCCGGATAAGAGGTATTTCTGAAAGCATTTCCGGACCGGCTCGTCTGATGCCAATGGACGGTACAGTTCCAGAAACTCTGCGAAGGAGAACGGATAGATAATGAACTCCACATAGCGCCCCCCCAGATAGGTGGAAAGCTCCCCGGACAGAAGCTTTGCGTTTGAACCAGTGATATAGATGTCGCAGTCCAGCGATACACGCAGTGAATTGATGCACTTTTCCCAGTCCTGTACCTCCTGGATCTCGTCAAAAAACAGATAAACTTTCCCGGTGATATCCGCAGCCCGCCCGGTAATCTCATCATGCAGCGCCTTTGCGGTCTGAAGGTGAGCGTAATTCAGATCCTCAAAGTTAATGGAAATAAACTGAGCCGGATCGACGCCTGACTCCACAAGTTCTTCTTTGATCAGCTCCAGCATAACTGATTTGCCGCACCGGCGAATCCCGGTCATGACCTTTACGAGATCCGTTCCCATAAACGGCCGGATGCGCTTCAAATACATTTCACGTTTTATCATGTTTATCAGCCTCCCTGCTTGTTCCTGAGCATAGTATCGCACATTTATAACTGAAATACAATCATCCTGTCGACATTTCTTAAGTTATAACTGATAATTTTTCAAATAAAAGTCAGTTTATCAGTTATAACTGAAATATTATGGCGTATC
>JBJFFZ010000121.1:0-9238 GCA_051892195.1 Anaerovoracaceae bacterium | reverse complement strand
AGACTACGGTGAAGTAGGCCACCAGTTGGATAGCGATGTAGTTCATCATCAGGGTCGCCAGAGTTTCGTTTGTATTCCACTTTGCCTTGAACACTGCAGGAATCAGACCCCAGATGGCGCCTGCTCCGATGCTGCAGATGATCATAAGGATAATAATCAGTGCGTTTGGAAGCTTTCCTGCAAGACAGATCATGCAGGCGGCAGCCCCAAGGCCCCCCATGAGAACCTGGCCTTCTCCGCCGATGTTCCAGAATTTCATCTTGAATGCCGGTGTCAGAGCCAGCGTGATGATCAGCAGGATGGATACGCTCTGAAGGGTGATCCACGTTTTTCTGGTAGTCCCAAAGGCGCCTTTTACGATGGCGGCGTACACCTGAATCGGATTGTCGCCGGTCAGAATGGTGGTGAGGATGGCGCACACGATCAGAGCCATCACAATGGCTCCCAGGCGGATGCCCCAGGCCTTCTGCCACGGCAGGGCTTCCCGCTTCACAATGTGAAAACGCGGTTCTCGCTGTTTATTTTCCATTGGTGCCACCTCCTACATAGGTCATATAACGGCCCACCTGATGCTTGTCGGCAGTCCGTCCGTCCATAATGGCGCTGACTTCTCCGTCGCACAGCACCAGAATCCGGTCGGAAAGCTGAAGCAGCACGTCCAGGTCTTCTCCCACAAATACCACAGCCACGCCTTTTTCTTTCTGCTGGCTGATCATATCATAGATGTCGTACGAAGAATTGATGTCCAGCCCCCGCACCGCATACGCGGTGAGAAGAACGGTGGGGGTGGCGGCGATTTCCCGGCCTACCAGCACCTTCTGCACGTTTCCGCCGGAAAGCCGGCGCACCGGAGTGCTCAGGCTCGGGGTGGATACCCCCAGGGCGTTGACCACCTTCTGGGCCAGCTGCCTCGGCTCCTTGCGGTCCAGGAAGACAGGACGGCCATGGCGGTAGGAGCGGAGCATCATGTTTTCCGTCAGGTCCATGTTGCCCACCAGTCCCATGCCCAGACGGTCTTCCGGAACGAAGGAAAGGTTGACGCCCAGTTCGGCGATCTTCCGGGGATCCATGCCGATGAGGGAGGTTTCTTCTCCCTGTGCATCGATGTACGTAATGGAACCGGTTTCTGTGTGCTGAAGGCCGGCAATGGCCTCCAGAAGCTCCTTCTGACCGCATCCGGAGATGCCTGCAATGCCCAGGATTTCACCGCTGTTGGCGGTAAAGGATACATCCCTGAGCTTGTATACGCCTTCGGCGTCTTTAACGGTGAGACCTTCCACCCGGATCCGGGGCTCCGGATTCACCGGCTCCTTACGGTCTATATTTAAGCTGACAGGACGGCCAACCATCATGTTGGTCATCTCTTCAGCGTTTGTTTCCTTTGTTTTCATTTCGCCGATGTACTTTCCCTGGCGAAGAACCACCACACGGTCTGAGAGGCTTTCTACCTCGTTCATCTTGTGGGTGATGATGACAATGGCCTTGCCATCGTCTCTCATGTTTCTGAGCACGGCGAACAGCTTTTCTGTCTCCTGAGGAGTCAGAACGGCCGTAGGCTCGTCCAGAATGAGAATGTCGGCGCCCCGGTAGAGCACCTTGACGATTTCAACGGTCTGCTTCTGGGAAACGGACATGTTGAAGATTTTCTGATTCGGATCTACTTCAAATCCGTAACGGTCGCATATTTCGCGGATTTTTGATGATGCTTCCTTAAGGTTCAGGCGTCCCGCCTGCCCAAGGACGATGTTTTCTGCGGAAGTGAGCACGTCAACCAGCTTGAAATGCTGGTGTACCATACCGATTCCAAGGTCATAGGCATCCTTTGGGGATGCGATCACTGTGGGTTTTCCGTTGATAAATATCTCTCCTTCGTCGGGGAAATAGATGCCGGAGAGCATATTCATCAGTGTTGTCTTGCCGCTGCCGTTTTCGCCCAGAAGTGCAAGAATCTCACCCTTGTAAATATCCAGGCTTACATTTTCGTTGGCGGCAACAGAGCCAAATCTCTTTGTGACGTTTTTCATGGTCACAGCGGCGATTCTGTTATCCAATCGTGCAGCTCCTTCCTTGGTTTTCAGCTGAGAAATAAAGAAAAGCAAAGGCGGCGCGGCTTGTAACCATACCTGCCGTCCTTTGCTTTCAGTGTTTCAGGTAAACGGGAAATGCGCCGCATCTGCGGGCTTTTCCGGGTCATCCGCGGCTGCGGATGCTTTGATTAGAACTTTTCGTCCAGCAGAGTGATGCCGTCGATCTTCAGGTTGAAGTACGGTGCAGAACGGAATTCCTTGCCGGATTCGTTGAAGTAACCGTCTACGATCACTTCGTGGTCGCCTTCATAGGCAGGATCTGTGTCAACGTCTGCCATGTAGCTTGTGAGCGGTGCGCCGTCAACGGTGAATGTTGCTGTATCGAATACGTGGAGTGTACCTGCTTCCATTTCAGCCTTTGCTGCGTCGATGGCTTCCTGTGTGCCTTCTGCTACAGCAGTACCGAGATCTGTCAGAGCAACAGAACCTGTTGAGAGGTCGCCCACCCAGTCTGTGTCGATTGCTTCGCCGTTTTCAATGCATTCGATGGCATACTTGAAGTAAGGAGCCCAGTCGATTCTGGAAGAAACGAGGAATGTGTTCGGGCATGCGCTTGCTGTGCTTCCGTTGTAGGAAACGTTTGGAACGCCTGCTGTTTCACATGCTGTCGGAGCGCCCATGGAGTCAGCGTGCTGTGAAATGAGTACGCAGCCGTCCTGGATGAGCTTGTTTGCGCCTTCCTTTTCAGCTGTTTCATCGTACCAGGAGCCTGTGAAGGTTACTTCCATGGTTGCTGTAGGGCATACAGAGCGTGCGCCCAGGAAGAATGATGTATAACCGGAGATTACTTCTGCGTAAGTGTACGCGCCAACGTAACCGATCTTAGCCTGTTCCGCAGTGATTGTGCCGTCAGCGATCATTTCGTTGAGCTTCATGCCGGCAGCGATGCCTGCCAGGTAACGGCCTTCGTAGATGGAAGCGAATGCGTTGTGGAAGTTGTCAAGGCCTTCTGTGTGAGCCTTTGTACCTGTTGCGTGGCTGAACTGGATGTCAGGATATTCACGGGCAGCCTCGATCATGTAGTCTTCGTGACCAAAGCTGTCTGCAAAGATGAAGTTGCATCCTGAATCAGCAAGCTCGCATGCTGCTTCGTAGCATTCCTGACCTTCCGGAATGTTTGTCTTGATGACATATTCGATTCCGAGAGCTTCACACGCTTCCTTCGCTGCGTTGATGAAGTTCAGGTCGTAGGTTGAGTTTTCATCGTGGAGGCAGATGAAACCAGCCTTAACAGTTGCTGTACCTTCTCCTGCTGCAGAGCCGGAAGCGTTTCCGCCGCCGCATGCGCACAGAGAAAGGACCATAGCCAGTGTAAGAACCAGAGCCAAAATCTTTTTCATTTTCTTTCTCCTTCGTAAAAAATTAGGAATGTAGGTGAAATATTTTTCATTATCCGGTTTTCAGGAATGAATGCATCCCCGAAGCCCCTGCAGCCAGGCTGCAGAGCAGACGCCTCCGGCGTTGTTCTGGAAGCAAAGCATGCCTGAAAATGAATAATTAACCAATCCTTAGAGTAACAAATTTACTGAAAAATTACAATAGAATTCAAAGGTTAAGGGTGATAAAAATGCAAATTATTTTCCCGCGGATTCCCTTGCATGGTCAATGCAGACAGCCAGAAAACCGCAGTCTGATTTCCAGGCCACGCTGTATTCCGGCAGGTGGGCGTCAAAGTATTTTTTCAGTATTTTTTCGTTCATCATGCTGGAACGGACAAGCCGCGCTTCTTCGCCGGGATAAAGCACCCGCAGCAGGGACACGCCGAAGGACTCTGACAGGTTGGTGTACGCTGCCAGCACCTCTTTATGAAGCTGGCTGTACGGTGTTCCCAGAAGCACACTGGCAACCCTGCAGATCAGCGTTTCTTCCGCAACAAATACGATCCTCTCCTGGTGCTCCTCCTCTGCAGCGCCTACCGCGTAGTTCATTTCAAATACCACAGCCCGGTGAAAGGGCTCGCAGTTATAGTGTTCGTTGAAAATCGATGCATCGATCTGAAAGATATCCGCAAAACAGCGGGTAATCTGCCGGGTGATCATCTGGCGCTTCTCGTCGTCAGGCAGGGTGTATCTGCTTTTCTGCTTGCCTGTGATGGCCTGGTCTTCCACAAGGATGTGTCCTGTGAGCCAGCCGGAAAAAATGCCGATGTACCGTTTGATGGACTCCTGGGAGTAGCTGTTTTCCTCAAGATCCTGCTCCAGGGCAGGAATGGTGTTCATTTTCAGATTGTCGTGAAGGCGTTTGTGGGCTTCAAATCCCGGGTAGCCGATGCTCTGCATGAAGGCCTCTTCTTCGGAGAAGTGCCGGTGGGTGTAGTCCTTCAGATACTTGATGGATTCGATACACGCATGGATGTTTTTTTCATAATCGTTCTGTTCCAGCAGGCTGGAAACACGGCGCAGAATCCCGAACAGCTTCTGATGCGCGTCGTCTACGATTTTTTCTCCGATATTGTATTTGTCATTCCATTCCAGGGGTTTTACCAGTTTATTCATTTTCAAAATACCTCCATAACCGCTTCAATTCCCGTGCTTCTCTGCTTCTTTCCATTGCATGAACCTGCGCAGAGATCCTGTGCTGATTATATCATATCTACGCTTCGTAGGTTGGCAGAAACTGCAGGGCAGGGTACACTGAGGATGAAAACGGGAGGGATCCCGCATGGGGCTGCAGACCCGGTCAGAAAACAACCATAAGAAAGAAAAAGATAGAAATGGGGAAAAAGAAATGAATCAGTACGTAACAGGCGCAGTCATAAGAGAACTGCGGGAAAAACATCATATGACCCAGGCGGAGCTGGCGGAAAAGCTGTGCCTCAGCCACAAGACCATATCAAAATGGGAAACAGGAAAGGGCTATCCGGACATCACCCTTCTGGAACCGGTGGCAAAAGTGTTTCAGGTATCCGTTTCGGAGCTTTTGGCAGGAACTCCCGTGGAAAACTCCAATGTTTCCGCCAACATGCAGCGGTCGCGGATCTATGTCTGCCCGGTCTGCGGCAACATCATCCACACCATGGGGGATGCGGCGGTCAGCTGCCACGGAATCACACTGTATGCCCTGGAGCCGGAGGAAGCGGATGAAAACCATCGTGTAAATGTAGAAATCATAGAAAATGAATACTTTGTGAGCATTTCTCACGAAATGAGCAAGCAGCACTATATTTCCTTTATGGCTGCGGTGTCCCCGGACCGGATGCAGCTGGTGAAAACCTATCCCGAAGGAAATGCCGAAGCCCGGTTTGCCATGAGCGGGGTACGGGAGCTCTGGTTTTTCTGCAACCGGGACGGTCTGTTCCGAATGAAAATCCGAAGAACAAAGTAGCGCCGCCCTGCGGCGAAGCAGGGCCGGGGAACCCGGCCCCACAGACCAGCCGGAAGCCCGGACGATGCCGGGTTTCCGGCTGGTCCCTTACTGTTTCAGGGCCTTAAGCACCTCTTCCAGCCGGTCCACATCCTCATCGGTGGTGGCCCAGCCTGCGGCAAAGCGCACGGTGCAGCGCCGGTCATCCAGCCGCTCCCAGAAGCTGAACTCCAGATATCTGCCCAACTGCTCCATCTGCGCGTCATCTAAAACCACAAAGACCTGGTTTGTAGGAGAACCGTAGTACAGCTCGTATCCGTTTTCCAGGAAAACCCTGCGCATGCGGTCCGCCTGCGCGATGCCGTTGGCGCCGATGGCATCGTAGAGCCCGTCCGTAAAAAGAGCATCAAACTGCAGACCCAGCAGCCGTCCCTTGGCAAGAAGGGCCCCCCGCTGCTTGATCAGCGTAAAGAAGTGGGGAATCAGCTCCGGAACTGTGATAACCACCGCTTCCCCGAAGAGGGCGCCGCACTTGGTTCCGCCGATATAAAACACATCGCACAGCCTGGCCAGATCCTTTAAGGTGACGTCATTTTCCGGGCAGGCCAGGGCGTAGGCCAGACGGGCTCCGTCGATATACAGGGGAATGCCTCTGCTGCGGCACACCCTGCTGATGGCTGTCAGCTCTTCCTTTGTGTAGATTGTGCCGTATTCCGTAGGCTGGGACAGGTACACCATGCCCGGCATGACCATGTGCTCATGGTTTTCATCCTGTTCATAGGCAATAAGCGATGCTTCTATATCTGCAACAGACACCTTGCCGAAGGAATGGGGAAGCTCCATGACCTTGTGGCCGCCGGCCTCGATGGCGCCTGCCTCGTGGGTGGCGATGTGTCCCGCCTTCGATGCAAGAACTCCCTGCCATGGCTTCAGAAGCGCTGTAATAACCGTTGCGTTGGTCTGGGTTCCTCCCACCAGAAAATGAATCTGTGCCTGGGGGCACCCGCAGGCCTGACGGATTTTTTCTTTTGCGGCCCGGCAGTAATCGTCTGTTCCGTATCCCGGCGTCCGTTCAAGATTTGTTTCCAGCATGCGCTGCATGACTGCAGGGTGTGCCCCTTCCATATAGTCGCTGGCAAATGAAAGTTTTTCATTCATATGATTGATCCTCCGATTGAAAAATATTTGAATATCAGGTTGTTTTTAGTTTAAATCGCCTAATGCCGATAAACAAACGGCCCCTCTGGGGCCGCCGGCAGCGCAGGGGCGCTGCTTCCTGAGAACGATGTTTCTGCATTCAAGTATAACCAATGGAGGTGGAAAACGCAATTGCCGGAGGCTTTCGTGCTGTTTTGGGATTACTGCTGTTCGATTCTGCGGATTTCTGTCCGGACAAACAGGATGGCTGTAATGGCTGCTATGATGTCTGAGATTACGGCTGCCCAGAGCAGGGTGACGATGCTTTCTGAAATCACGGCGATCAGGATGGATGCCGGCACAAATACAATGACATCCCGGAGCAGGGCCAGAATTGTTGATTTTCTGCTGTTTCCCATGGACTGAAGCATGACGGCGGCGGATTTGACAAAGCAGGTCAGGATGATGCCCCCCAGGAAGATCCGGATGCAGAGTCTGGCGTATTCCATGTATTCTGCTGTATTGTGGCTGCCGAACAGGTAAATCACTGCGTCCGGTGCAAGCTCAAAGATCAGGAAGGCTGCGGTGCCTACCAGGAGCACCAGCTTTGTTATGAGCTGAATGGTCTGTTTTACGCGGTCTGTGTTTCCTGCGCCCATGTTAAAGCCGATGATGGGCTGACCGCCAAGGCTGATGCCGATTACGACGGACACTACGATTCCGAATACCTTCATGACGATGCCCACAACGGCGAGGGGGATGACTGCGCCGAAGGGTTCTCCCGTGCTGGCGTAGGTCTGATAGCCGTATTTTGTGAGCAGATTGTTGTTTACGGCGATGATGATCACGATGGAAAGCTGGACGATCAGGGAGGCCATGCCCACGGTTACGATGCTTTTTACGGTTGCACCGTGAATTTTCAATGAGTCGGGACGGATCTGGAAATTCTTCGCCCGGAACAGATAGACGATGCTCATGGCAAAGGTGAGAACCTGCCCGATGACGGTGGCGATGGCGGCCCCTTTTACGCCCATTCCAAAACCGAAGATCATTACGGGGTCGAGGATGAGGTTGGTACATGCTCCCGCAAGGGTGCACGCCATGGCAAACCGGGGAGCTCCGTCTGCTCTGATGGATCCGTTGAGCCCCTGGCCGATCATATAAAAGGGAAGACCGGCGCAGATGATCCGGAAATAATCGTTGGCATATGCGTAGCAGACGGTTTCCTCAGGATTTGCGCCGAACAGGCCCAGAATCTGAACCCGAAAGATTAAGCCGGCCAGGCAGAGGACGAGGGCGGAGACCACCAGTATCACCAGACCGTTTCCGATGTTTCGGTCGGCCTGCTTTCTGTCGCCCATTCCGAGAGCAATGCTGAAGCCGGCTGCGGCGCCGTCTCCCACTAAAAGCGCCAGCCCCAGAGCCAGCACCGTAAACGGATACACGATATTTGTCGCCGCATTGCCGTAGGCGCCGGCCTCGCTCCATCCGATAAAAATCTGATCTACAATGTTGTACAGGGCAGCCACCACCATGCTGATCACGCATGGCACGGAGAACCTTTTAATAAGACTCCCGATGCTTCCCGTTCCTAAATCCAATTGTTCCATATGAAAAACAACTCCCTTCTTTAAAGTTCCTGATAATAAATGCCTGCTGAGCGACCCGAAATCCGCTGTATGTATACGTTTATAGAATTTTTCGGGTTGCTCCGGCGCAAGGTTTAAAAAAATTGCTGAAAAAACCTTGCACCGCCGGATGCACAGCATCCGGCGCAGGCTCTGATAAAAAAAGGCAGCAAAAAAGCGCAAGCTCAATAATTGGACTTACGCTTTTTCGCTGCTCATTATCATCGTCATGTTATCACAGTTTTTTGTCTGCGGTAAGTGTTTTTTGAAAATTACCAGATTCTGATCTGATGCCAATATGGAGAAGCTGTATCTGATCGTTAATGCTGGCGGGAAGATCATAGAGGACAAAAAATATAAAAGACAGTTTTATTTGTGGCTTGCATCATACAACCTCTGAATATCTGCCGGAAGCCCGTCTGGAAGCATGGCGTTGATTCTGTCTTCATTTCCGTCGGCGATTGCTGTTTCGTAATACCAGCATTTGAATTTTAACAGGCAAAGCGTTTTCTGAAGCTCTCTGATTTCCTCTTCGACGGCAGACTTTCTGGCTTCGAATAGTTCTTTTCGTTTTTTTTATCAAAAGCTCCTGACAGGTTTGCAAGGATTATTGGAATTGTTGGTGCAGGACGGCGGAAAATGCCTGGAGAGATGAGTCGGGCATTGATTTTCCGGGATATTCATGCAAATCGGAGACGGGGTGATGAGCCGGGCTGCGGCAGGGAGGAAAATTCATGCTTCCGAATTCGGTCAGAAACGCGAAAAAGGGGCTTAGATGCCGAAAATGCATGAAAAAGGCAGAAAAAGATAGCAAGTTTCATAACCTGGTTTCATTGTGAAGCATGAAGATGCTAGTTGAAAATGCGTAAGCTCATCACACCGAGTCAAAAATGCATGAAAATGGCAGTGAAAATCGGTGAAAGTCATCACTTTTGCCCGGTCTGGTAACCGTATACCCGGTTCTGCGGGAGGGTCTTATATCTCCGCAGCAGGGCAGCTCAGGCCCGGCGACGGAAAGCTGTATCCTACGAACCCCGCAGCAGCACGTGCCCGGCACGTGAGCAGAGGGAACGAAAAACCCCG
>JBJFFZ010000120.1:0-9263 GCA_051892195.1 Anaerovoracaceae bacterium | reverse complement strand
TATATGAAAAGGCGCATATAGCAGAAAACTGTATGCGCCTTTTTCCTTTAGGGGGTCGGCTGCTCCTGCAGCCCCCGGTGGCCGGCGGGCAGGCATGCAGTCTCGTCTGCGGAAGCGCCGGGCCGGCAGGATTCTCCTGATGCATGACTTTTCGCTGATAAAATCCATTTTTCATGCAGATTTCATTTCGAGGGATGAGTTACGGCATCTTTCAAAGCTTTTTTCATGCATCACATGTCAACTGGTAGATGAGTTTCCCTTTTCTATGAGCGGTTTTTCATGCATTTCCCCGGTTTTACGGGGGCAGATTTCCATGTTGTTCCAATTGGATGCATGAGTCTTCCTGTGAAATCAGGGTTCGCTCATCACCTGAGACGAAAAATGCATGAAAAAAGGGCGGAAAAATCGGAAAAGTCATTCCTCAGCCTGACCCGGCCCCGGTTTCAGCTCCGCAGCCCAGATGGTCAGCCAGGACCCAGTCTCGGACCCGCAGCACAGATCCGGTCCCGTCTCAGAATCAAAGCCCCGGTTTCGGCTCCGAGGCCCAGATGGCCGGCCCAGACCCAGTCTCGAACCCGCGCCCAGATCCGGCCTCGCCTCAGAATCAAAGCCCCGGGACCGACATAGTGAAGCGGACATGCAGGTGGGAAGTAAGGCTGCTCCCGCAGCCCCCGGTGGCCGGCGGGCCGGCCGAAAGGAGAGGAGAATGAAGAAAGCTGCGCATTCCATATGGTAGCGCAGCTTTCTCATTAGTGCGGTTAAACGCAAGTTATTTTTTCAATCCACAGCCTGTTATTGTAGCCGACATGCTAATTGTAACTTTAATTTGTATGGTAATCAAATGAAAAATAAGTAATGATAATAAACTATGTTAAACGCAAATTATTGAATTATATTATTGACGGAAAATGGTATAGGGATTATAATTTGAAATATAAATGGTACTTATTTCATGTAAAAAAGAAGCAGAGGTGATGAATCTGGTGGAGTATGTTGCCCACATCAATGAAAAAAAAGAGGAACAGAGCGTATCGGAGCACTGCAGAAATACAGCGGTGTATGCGGCTGCGTGTCTTGAAGAGGCAGGACTCGAGAATACGGGCTATCTGGCAGGTCTGATTCACGACATGGGAAAGGCCAAAGCAGAATTTAACGATTATATTCATGCTTCTGCGGCAGGAGAAAATCCTGTGAGGGGTTCTGTTAATCATACCTTTGCAGGATGCCGCTATATGCTGGAGCAATTTCATTCTGAAAGGGAAAACTCTCCGTATATAAAGCTGACTGCAGAGTTGATCGCATACGCTGCAGGGGCCCATCACGGTCTGTTTGATGTGATTGATGAAAATTATCAGAGCGGATTTCGTCACCGAATAGAAAAAGAGAAAACAGGATACGAAGAATCAGTAAAAAATTATCTTGCGCATGTGTCTGGTCCGGAGGAAATCAGAGACTTGTTCGACAGAGCGGTCAGGGAAATTATCCCCATTGCAGAAAGGCTGATTGAAATTTCCGGAAATCAGGCCGAATCGAATAATCGGTATGAACGGGATTTTTATTTTGGAATGCTTGCCCGGCTTGTTCTTTCTGCTGTGATAGAAGGAGACCGAAGAGATACGGCGGAATTTTTCCGGGAAATACGATATCCGTCCTACTCGAAAGAGGCACTGTGTACCATATGGAAGCAGACTCTTGAGCATGTGGAAAGTGAGCTTCGATTGATGCCCGCTGAAACCGAGATTCAGAAAGCGCGCAGTGAAATATCACAGATCTGCAAAGCCTTCGCAGTAAGAGAAGGTGGTGTTTTCCGCCTGAATGTTCCGACTGGGGGCGGAAAAACGTTAAGCTCCCTTAGGTTTGCGCTGGCACATGTGAAGCACTGCGAAAAGTCGAAAATCATTTTTACTTCGCCGCTGCTCAGCATTCTGGACCAGAATGCAAAGGTCATACGGGACTTTGTGAAGGATGATTCGATTATTCTTGAGCACCATTCCAATATTGTAAATGAAGAGGTTGATTTGAAATCCGGGGATGCTTCGACGGATGACGAAAAACTGAATAAGCGGGAGCTTATGACGGAAAACTGGAATGCTCCTGTGATTATTACAACCATGGTGCAGCTTTTAAACACGATGTTCAGCGGAAAAACAGGATGTATCAGGAGATTTTCCGCGTTGTGCGGCAGTGTGATCGTGATCGATGAGGTGCAGACAGTTCCTGTAAAGATGCTTACGGAGTTTAATCTGGCTGTTAATTTCCTTTCGGAAATATGCGGCGCAACCGTTGTTCTGTGCTCCGCAACCCAGCCATGTCTGGAAAGCGTTCCCCATTCGTTGTTCAGAAAGCCGGAGGATATGGTTCCTTATAATCAAAAACTCTGGAAGGCCTTTCAAAGAACAGAGATTAAGAATGCAGGCGCGATGGATATGCCGGGAATTGCATCATTTGCAGGAGATCTTCTGAAAGAGACAGACAGTGTTCTGATTATCTGCAATAAGAAGTCAGAGGCAGCGGAATTATTCCGTTATCTTTCTGAAAATGATAATTATAATGTATTTCATCTGTCCGCCTCTATGTGCATGAGTCACAGAGAAAATGTGTTACAGGAGCTCAGAACATCGCTCTGTCAGGTCCCGGAAGCGGGAAGAAAAACCGCCTGCGTAGCCACGCAGGTCATGGAAGCCGGAATCGACATTTCCTTTGGAAGGGTCATAAGGTTTGTTGCAGGACTGGACAGTATCGTTCAGGCCGCAGGCAGATGCAACCGGAATGGAGAGTCAGCAGAGCCTGCACCGGTTTATATTGTGGACTGTCTGGGCGAAAACATGAATGGATTGAAGGATATTGCCAATGCTCAGGCAGCATCAAGAAGTCTTCTGACAGAATTCGAAAATGAACCGGAACGGTTCGGCTGTTCACTTACATCTGATGATGCGGTAAGTTTTTATTACAGAACGTTGTATAATAATCTTAAGAAGGAATATATGGATTTTATTGTTCCGGAAGGAAAATCATTGTTTTCTCTCCTGTCGTTCAATAATGCGTACAACCAGGCGGGGTTGTTTCAGGATTGCGGAAGATACATTCTTACCCAGTCCTTCAGGAAAGCCGGCAGTTTGTTTTCTGTGTTTGATTCGGATACATACGACATTCTCGTACCTTATGAGAGAGGAAAGGAAATCATTGCGGAACTGCAGTCGGAACAGGCTTCCTATAATCAGGATCTGCAGATCAGGCTCATTGAAGAGGCAAAGAAATATACGGTTTCGGTATATTCCGGCAATCTGAGGAGCCTGGAGAAGGAGGGCGGTATTTACAGTGTATGCGAGGGAAGTGTTATAATATTAAAGGACAACTTTTACGATCAGGATCTTGGCTATGTGAAAAAAGGTGCTGCTTCGTTTGATTATCTTGAAGTATAGGTTTCATAAAAAGTGAGGTGAAAAGGTATTGAAGCATCCCAATATTGTTGAATTTCAGGTGACAGGTCCGTACGGCCTGTTTTCCGAGCCGCTGATGCGAATGGGCGGCGAAAAGTGTTCCTATCAGGTTCCTACCTATGAAGCTCTGAAAGGCGTACTGGCATCCATATACTGGAAGCCAACTTTGATCTGGTATATCGATAAGGTTCGGGTTATGAACCAGATTCAGACGGAAGTCAAAGGAATGCGGCCGATTAAGTATAATCATGAACCAAACCAGTTGGCATATTATACTTACCTGAAAAACTGTTCCTATCAGGTGCAGGCGCATTTTGAATGGAACGAAAACCGCCCGGAGCTGGCGGCGGACCGGAATGAAAACAAGCATCATGAGATTGCAAAGCGCATGATAAAAAAAGGCGGCAGGAGAGACATTTTTCTTGGAACCAGGGAATGTCAGGCATACGTGGAACCGTGCAGATTCGGTGAAGGCGAAGGATATTACGATGCTCTGCCGGAGCTGAGCTTCGGACTGATGTATCATGGAATCACCTATGCAGATGAGGCATATTCACCCGAAACAGAGGGGCATATGACAATAAGGTTCTGGCATCCAGTGATGAAAAACGGAGTAATAACATTTATCCGGCCTGAAGAGTGCAAGATTAACAAAAATGTTGGTCCGATGGAGATGAAGGCTTTTGGGGAAGACGCCTGTAATTTTTCCGGAATAAAGGAATTCGGGGAGGTGGAGTAGTTGGGATTACTGCAGAAAGCATGTGAAACGTATGAATGGCATTCCGACCGGGTGGGCGTAATCTATGAAGGACGGGAGCCTCTGGCCCCAATGTCTCATATGATTACAAATTCCAATATTGAAATCACCATTGACCAGAATGGACGATTTCAGCATGCTGCAGAAGTGGAAAAGACGGATTCCAAAATTATTATTCCTGTAACGGAAGATTCGGCAGGAAGAACCAGCGCTCCCTGTCCTCATCCGTTATGTGAGCAGCTGTGCTATCTGGCTTCCTATGATGAGAAAAAACACAGTCTATATACAGAACAGCTGGAACGTTGGACAAACTCATCGTTTTCCCATCCAAAGCTGAAGCCTGTGCTGGAGTATATCAAAAAAGGAACCATTCTTCAGGATCTTTCCGCGTCCGGCGTAATAAAACTGGATGAAACGGGAAAACCGGAAAAAGAGAAGCTGCTTGTCCGATGGGTCGTAAATGGCCTGGGAGAAGCAGTAAGCGGTCCCTGCTGGACGGACCAGTTCCTTTTTCAGGCTTTTGAGGAATATTATGCAAGCCTTCAGAATCTGCGTAAAGACGCAAAAAATATCTGTATGATCAGCGGAAAAGAAGATGTTTCTGCAAAGCAGCACCCAAAAGGAATTGTTTCTTTTTTCGGTAATGCGAAGCTCATTTCTGCAAATGACACCTCAGGCTTTACCTACCGGGGACGCTTCAGAGAAGACTGGCAGGCAGGAACGGTAAGCTACGAAGCCTCCCAGAAAGCACACAGCGCTCTGCGCTGGCTCGCATCGAATCAGGGCGTCTACATAGGAGAACGCATCTTTCTCTGCTGGAATCCAAAAGGCAATTATGTGCCGGATCCATGGAATCCGCTGCCTCTGGATCAATCGAAGCCGATTTCCAATCCGTCCGAGTATAAAGAGGCTCTTGAGAAAACGCTGTACAGCTATCAGTATAAGCTGCCGGAGGATTCAGGTGATGTGATTATCGCTGCGTTTGACGCAGCCACCACCGGAAGGCTTTCCGTGACATATTATAATGAACTGAGAGGCTCAGATTTTCTTCAGCGGCTTCATGACTGGGACAGCATCTGCTGCTGGTATAACGGTCCCTTTGGGGTACAGTCTCCGTCGCTCAAAACAATTGTAGAATCTGCTTTTGGAACTCAACGGACGGAATTGAATCGGACAGTGCTGCGGGCGGACGAAAGAGTGATGAAGCAGCAGCTGCAGAGGCTGCTTGCCTGCAGAGTTGATCAGGCAGGTATACCGTCGGATATAGAGAAGCTGCTGGTGGAAAGAGCATCAAATCCTATGGCATATGACAGGTCTGTGTACGCAAAACTGTTGTGGACTGCCTGTGCAGTCGTAAGAATGTACCATTCCAGAAAAGGTAAAAAGGAGGTTTGGGAAATGTCACTTGACAAAGGAAAACACGATCGAAGTTATCAGTTTGGAAGACTGTTAGCTGTGATGGAAAAAATCGAACGTGATACATATCAGGAGGAAGAAAGGAGAGAACCGAATGCAATCAGGCTGCAGTCCGTATTCTGTCAGCGGCCGATGCATATTGCAAGAACTGTAAATGATCAGCTTAAACGAGCTTATTTGCCGCGTCTTCATCCAGTGAGCAGAACCGTTTATAACAAATTGATAGGTGAAATCATGGAACAGATCAATGAATTTGATGAGGCTGAGTGGAACAAGCCCCTGAAAGATACCTACCTGATGGGCTATTACTTACAGAGAAACGAGCTTTATAAATCAAAGGCAGAGGGTGAAACAGCGAAAAACGATGAGGAGGTAGAATAAATATGAGCATACTTCAGAATAAAATAGACTTTGTGGCATTTGTATCTGTCGAAAAGGCCAATGCAAACGGGGATCCTTTAAACGGTAACCGTCCACGCACCGATTATGACGGCTTTGGTGAAATGTCGGATGTGTGTATTAAGAGAAAAATCCGCAACCGTATGCAGGATCTCGGAAACAAAGTGTTTGTACAGTCAGAGGAGCGTTGCGATGATGGCTTCGGAAGCCTCAGCGAAAGAGCATCGAAAACCATTGGTAAGATTAAGGATCGGGAGGAGTATGCAAAAATCGCATGCGAAACATGGCTTGATGTAAGAACCTTTGGCCAGGTATTTGCATTTAAGAGCGGAAATGTTTCCGTAGGAGTAAGAGGACCGGTATCGGTACATCAGGCGGTAAGTGTTTCCCCTGTGGAAATCGAGTCCCTTCAGATTACAAAGAGTGTAAACAGTGAACCAAGTGAAAAGAAGAGCTCCGATACCATGGGAATGAAGCATTTTGTGCGCTATGGACTGTACGAAATAAAAGGCTCCATCAATGTTCAGCTTGCTGAGAAGACAGGCTTTACAGAAGAGGATGCGGAAACTGTCAAGGAATGTCTCAGAAGTCTGTTTATTAATGATGCTTCTTCTGCCCGTCCCGATGGCTCCATGGAAGTGGTAAAGCTTTACTGGTTTAAACATAACTGCAGAGATGGCCAGTATTCTTCTGCACAGGTTCACCGTTCCGTGAAAGCCGTTCTTAAGGAAGATATCGATATGCCTGCCTCATTTGAGGATTATGAGATTATTGTGGAAGAACTTCCGGGACTGGAGCCGGAGATTATTCATGGATTATAAAGAAGAAGAGTATCTTCAACTTTCCGGTATCCAGCACTTTCTGTTCTGCCGGAGGCAGTGGGCGCTGATTCACATTGAACAGCAGTGGAAGGAAAATGCAAGAACTGTAGATGGAATGCTGATGCATAAAAATGTACATGATTCGGAACTGAGGACGAAACGAGGAGATATTCTCACAGTAAGAGGAATGAGGGTACATTCTTCCTTACTGGGGATTTCTGGTGAATGTGATGCAGTTGAATTTCATCGAGATAAAAATGGCGTACCGCTTGCAGAAACAGACGGACTATGGATGCCTTACCCTGTAGAATACAAGCGGGGAACGCCAAAGGCGGATGCCTTTGATGAGGTTCAACTGTGTGCACAGGCGATGTGCCTGGAAGAGATGCTCTGCTGCAATATAGAGGAAGGAGCCCTTTACTACGGCGAAACCAGAAGAAGAAACCGGGTGCTTTTTTCTGAAGAACTGAGAACTCTTGTAAAAGAGAGTCTGGAAGAAATGCATGCGCTTTATCGGAAAGGCTGCACTCCGTCACCACGAAGAACAAAAAGCTGCAATGCCTGTTCTCTGGAAGATCTGTGTCTGCCAGGTTTAAAAAGCAGTTTTTCTGTGGAGGAGTATCTCAGAAATATTCTGAAGGAGTAAATAGTATGAGACATCTTCTGAATACTTTGTTCGTTACAACAGAGGATGCCTACGCATCTCTGGATGGTGAGAATATTGTAATAAAAAAGGAAAGTCGCGAACTGGGACGATTCCCGCTCCATATACTGGAGTCCGTTTATCTGTTTACCTATGCAGGTGCCTCTCCGGCTCTGATGGGAAAATGTGCAAAGATGGGAATCGATCTGGTATTCTGCAGCCCAAGAGGGCGATTCCTTGCAAGAACCAGTGGAATGAGCCGGGGAAATGTCCTGCTTCGAAGAAAACAGTATCGTGTTGCAGACGATCAGGATATAAGCTGCAGGATCGCAAAAAATTTTATATTCGGAAAATTATACAATTCGAAGAGAGTAATGGAACGGGCACTTTATGACCACGCCGGGAGGATTGACAAAGGAAAGTTTCAATCAGGAATTAATCAGATGAAAGAACTGATGGGGCAGACGCTTGAAACAGAAAATACAGAGTCTCTGCGTGGTATCGAAGGCGCCGGTGCCAGTATTTATTTCAGCCGCTTTGACGATATGATTTTAAGAAACAAGGATTCTTTTTTCTTTCATTCCAGAAATCGCAGACCTCCGGTGGATAATGTCAATGCTATGTTGTCATTTGTATATTCCATGCTCGGCAACGATTGCGCTTCCGCACTGGAAATGGCTGGCCTTGATGCATATGTCGGATTTTTACATACCGATCGTCCAGGGCGAATATCTCTTGCACTGGACCTTATGGAGGAACTGCGGCCCTGTATGGCAGACCGGCTTGTATTGAGTATGATCAATAATCAAATAGTTGCAGGCAATGATTTTGAAAAGCAGGAAAACGGTGCTGTGTTTCTGAATGAAGAAGGACGCAGGAAGGTTCAGAAAGAATGGCAGACGAAGAAGCAGACAAAAATCACGCATCCGTTCCTTAAAGAAAAGATCGAATGGGGACTGGTGCCATATGTACAGGCGCTGCTTTTGTCAAGATATTTAAGAGGCGATTTGGATGGTTATCCGCCATTTGCGTGGAAGTGAGGATGAAAATGCTGATCTTGATTACCTATGATGTAAACACAGAGGACTCCGGAGGTCGGAAGCGTTTACGGAAAATCGCAAAAGAATGTATAAATTACGGGCAGCGAGTACAGAATTCCGTCTTTGAGTGCTCACTGGATGCGGCACAGTACAAATTATTAAAAGCCAGATTGTGTGAGATCATGGACAGTGAAAAAGACAGCCTGCGGTTCTATAATCTTGGTAATTCCTATAAGTCAAAAATAGAGCATTTTGGAACAAAGGATTCCTATGATGCTGACGGTCTGTTAATGCTATAATCAAAGAGCGGTGCTCTTATTTGTATGTTGAAGGGTAAGTGAACAGGAAATTACAGGCCTGTTCGCATTCCCAGTACTTCAAAAAATTTACAAATGCAATGCATGAATGTTATGTTTTGTTTATTTTTGAAGAACGAAAATAATTAAATCAAAAGTATCTTAGATAAAACTAAGACTTTTGCAGTCGCGCCCCCCGCGGGCGCGTGGATTGAAATAATTCTGCAAAGTCATGGAAGGCTGCGTATGGACATGTCGCGCCCCCCGCGGGCGCGTGGATTGAAATATGCTCAAAATGCGCTGTTCTTTGTATCAAACTGGTCGCGCCCCCCGCGGGCGCGTGGATTGAAATACACTGCTGATGTTTAATCGCCTTTCGCTGCCGTGTCGCGCCCCCCGCGGGCGCGTGGATTGAAATGTTTTGACAGTGTTTCATAGCTTGTTAGGTACT
>JBJFFZ010000119.1:18264-33707 GCA_051892195.1 Anaerovoracaceae bacterium | reverse complement strand
AATACCGTTGACGGTTCGCCGTAGATTTTGATTAGATAACCGTGATCCTTGGCAGAGGGCGGTTATCTTTTTTTTTCACTATGTTTATCATCATCCGATTTGCAGATAAATCGTTCGATCTTTTCCGCAAATCTTCCGACGGAAACTCCGGCGAAAAAAGTTGAAGAAAGTCCCTGGGAAATTCTCAGATTTTACCAGGGGCTTTTTTGATGCAATACTCTGGGAAATGGTGTATAATGGCGAAGATTTAAGCAGTTTTTTTCTCCGGCCGGGCCGGAGGGAGGATCGGATACGAGATAAGGAGGGAAGAATGCGACATTTAATGAGTCCCCTGGATTTTTCCGTGGAGGAGCTGGAAGAATTAATGGACGTTGCAAATGACATCGAAAGGAACCCGGAGAAGTACGCCCATGCCTGTGCGGGCAAAAAGCTGGCCACTCTGTTTTATGAGCCCAGCACCAGAACCCGTCTGAGCCACGAGGCGGCCATGCTCAATCTTGGAGGAAGCGTCATGGGATTTTCCTCTGCGGATTCCAGTTCCGCAGCCAAGGGGGAAAGCGTGGCGGATACCATCCGCACCATCAGCTGCTATGCGGATATTGCAGCCATGCGTCATCCAAAGGAAGGGGCGCCCATGGTTGCAGCCCAGTATTCCGGCATCCCGGTGATCAACGCCGGAGACGGAGGCCATCAGCATCCCACCCAGACTCTGACGGACCTGCTGACCATCCGTTCCCTGAAGGGACGCCTGGACCATATGACCATCGGCCTGTGCGGAGATCTGAAATTCGGAAGAACCGTCCACTCTCTTGTCAGCGCACTGGTGCGCTATCCGGGAATCCGGTTCATTCTCATCTCTCCGCCGGAGCTTCGCATGCCGGGCTATATCCGGCACGATGTTCTTGAACGGAACAACATCGAGTATGAGGAGGTTGTCCGTCTGGAGGAAGCCCTTCCGAAGCTGGATATCGTGTACATGACCAGAGTGCAGCGGGAACGTTTCTTCAATGAGGACGACTACCTGCGCATGAAGGACTTCTATGTTCTGGACGCAAACAAAATGGAGCTGGCGCCGGAGGATATGTACGTGCTCCATCCTCTTCCGAGAGTCAATGAAATTTCCACAGACATTGACAATGATCCGCGGGCGGCGTATTTCCGCCAGGCCCAGTACGGTGTGTATATCCGTATGGCGCTGATTCTGAAGCTGCTTGAGATTGAAGTGAAATAGGGAGGGCTGAAGCATGACGGAAATCAAAAACACCCTGAACGTGGGAAGCATCGAGGAAGGTTTTGTGCTGGATCACATCCAGGCCGGCAAGAGCATGGAAATCTACAAATACCTTCACCTGGACAAGCTGGACTGCTGCGTTGCCATCATCAAAAATGCCCGCAGCAGCAAGATGGGAAAGAAGGATATTCTCAAGATCGAATGTCCGATTGATTACATAGACCTTGAAATCCTCGGATTTATCGACCATAATATAACGGTGAATATAATTCAGAATGCAAAGATTGTTCAGAAAAAGGAGCTGAAGCTTCCAAAGAGCGTTACAAATGTGATTCTCTGCAGGAATCCTCGCTGCATCACATCCATTGAGCAGGGACTGGATCACGTGTTTATACTCACCGATCCGGAAAAGGAAGTTTACAGATGCCGTTACTGTGAGGAGCAGTATCATCCGAACAAATAAGCCTTCAGATTGGAAGAGGAGTACACAAATATGAATTTAAAGGGAAGAAGCTTTCTTACGCTCAGAGATTTCACTCCGGATGAGATCCTGTATCTCATTGACCTGGCAGCAGAGGTGAAGGAAAAGAAGAAGAAGGGTATCCCGGTGGATCACTGGAGAGGAAAAAATGTAGCCCTGATCTTTGAAAAGGACAGCACAAGAACACGCTGCGCCTTTGAGGTTGCAGCTTCTGACATGGGTATGGGCTCAACCTATCTGGGACCTACCGGCTCTCAGATCGGCAAAAAGGAAACCATCGAGGACACTGCAAGAGTTCTTGGCCGCATGTTTGACGGCATCGAATACAGAGGCTTCGACCAGTCCATCGTAGAGGAACTGGCCGAAAAATCCGGCGTTCCCGTATGGAACGGACTGACCAATCAGTATCACCCGACCCAGATGCTGGCAGATATGCTGACCATCCGGGAGAACTTCGGCACCCTGAAGGGCCTGAAGCTCGTATACATGGGTGACGCCAGATACAACATGGGCAATTCCCTCATGATCGCCTGCGCAAAGCTTGGCCTGGACTTTGTGGCCTGCACCGATGAGAAGTACTTCCCTGAGGAAGAACTGGTGGAAGCCTGCAGAGGGTATGCACAGGAAAGCGGCGCATCCATCACCCTGACAGAAGACGTAAAGGAAGGCACAAAGGACGCAGATATTATCTACACCGACGTGTGGGTATCCATGGGAGAACCGGACGAGGTCTGGGAAGAACGAATCCGGGAACTGACTCCGTACAAGGTGACAACTGCGGTCATGGCAAACGCAAAGCCGACGGCCATCTTCCTTCACTGCCTGCCTGCATTCCACGATCTGGACACAAAGATCGGAGCAGAAATGGGCAGACGCTTCGGATTCCAGGAGATGGAGGTGGAGGACGCAGTGTTCGAGTCCCCTCAGTCCAAAGTCTTTGACGAAGCAGAAAACCGCATGCACACCATCAAGGCAGTTATGATGGCAACCCTGGAAGAATCTCCAAGATAAATTCCAGATAAAGAAAAATTATCCATATGAACGCGGTCTCTGACCGCCCCGGGAAGCCGCGGGTCCCCGCAGCTTCTCTGCAGAAAAAGAACAGACATAGAATCGGCACAGCCAGAAACCCTTCCGGCTGTGCCGATTTTTTATCCCTGCGCATAAAATTCCGCAAAAACGGCACAATACAAAGAGTCGAATTGCAGCCGGAGGCTGCGGAAAAAACAAATTTTTTTGGAAAGAAAGAGGAATTTGGGAATGCCAAAAATTGTAATTGCATTAGGAGGAAATGCCCTTCAGTCAAAGGATTCAGAGCCTACTGCTCAGGGACAGCTGCAGGTTGTCCGGCAGACCTGCGAGCATATTGCAGATATCAGTGCCCGGGGATATGAGATCGCCATCGTTCACGGAAACGGGCCCCAGGTGGGGCGGATTCTTCTGGCCTCCGAGACTGCAAAAGACGTGACGCCTGCCATGCCCTTTGACGTGTGCGGAGCCATGTCCCAGGGGTATATCGGCTATCATATTCAGCAGGCCCTGCGCTACGCCCTCAGCACCAGAAATATCAGCCATCCGGTTCTGACAGTGGCAACGCAGATCGTTGTGGATCAGCGGGATCCGGCCTTTCAGAATCCGGAAAAGCCCATCGGTGCATTCTACACCGAGGAAGAGGCCGCTAAACTTGCGGAGGAAAAAGGATATTATATGAAGGAAGATGCCGGTCGGGGCTGGCGCCGGGTGGTGGCCTCTCCGATTCCGAAAAAAATCGTGGAAATCGATTCCATCCGGGCCCTGTGGGATCAGGCCATTGTGATCTGCTGCGGCGGAGGAGGCATCCCGGTGATTCAGCATATGGACGGCACCATGGACGGGGTTGCGGCTGTCATTGACAAGGACTTTGCTGCAGAGCTTCTGGCAGAGCAGGTGCAGGCCGATGTGCTGATGATCCTGACAGAAGTGGAAAAGGTTGCCATTCACTGGGGAACCCCGCAGCAGCAGGATCTGGACACCATGAACCTGTCCCAGGCAGTGCAGTATATCCGGGAAGGGCAGTTTGCAGCGGGAAGCATGCTTCCGAAGGTACAGGCGGCCATGAAGTTTGTCCGTGAATTTCCGGGCAGAAAAGCCATCATCACCAGCCTTGACAAGGCCATCGATGCTCTGGAGGGAAAAACCGGAACCGTTGTCACCTTTGCGTAGCACCATAAAACGCATAAAAAGATCCGTCCCCCGCGCGGGGGACGGATCGTCTGCTTTCTGAAGGAGAGAAGGATCAGCTGTTCTGCCGGATCCTTCTTGTGAGGCCGCGGAGCGTGCCGCGGTACACCAGAGAAAGATCTTCGTTGAATACGAAATCGTTGGGGCGCATCAGAGAGGACGGCCGGTCCAGCCTGATGGCGCCGTGCTTGTGAAGCATTTCTGCCACAAATTCTGAGCAGAAAAACTTTGCCTGCGTATGGTACGGAATCCGGAACAGACAGAAAAACGGTCCGAAGCAGTTATACTGGTAGTATTCCTGGATTTTTTCCATCTGATGGAGCTCCTCTGCGATTCTGTCATAGGTTTCTCTGTCCACCGGAATCCGGTAGAGAGCGCAGCTGCAGTGGGCGTATTTTCCCAGAATGCCCGTGGAGATATCTTCCCGGACGAATCCCGCCGGAAGCGGCGGAAACACCTGTCTGCGGGCAAAGCTGAACATATTGCTGCAGTTGATGTCCAAAGCGATGGACGAATGTGTAAATTCTGAGCCTGTCACATAGCGGATGGCGCGGGAAAATGCAGTGCCGGTGCAGGTCAGCAGAACGTAGATTTCTTTCATTAATTAACCTCTTTGCAATAACCTCGTTTTAACCTCTTTTGAAAAATCCCCTTGAAAAATCGTTTTTACCCCTTCTGATTTTTCGGAATCTCTTTCTCAACAACGGAAACTATTGTATCATAAGATGGTTGACAAGAAAATCCATTTCACCGGGAATTAATGCTCTCTTAAGAAAGGCTTAAGGACGGACAATGGCTTAAGGGAGACGGTGGTGGAAGACGGAGAAATGTGATAGAATGTGTCTGTATTTTTTTCAGGAGAGAAGGGGCATCATGGGGGCAGAGCGCAGGGAGAAAAAAACGCAGCAGCAGGTGGTGATTGCGGGCATCGGACCGGGGGACCCCGGGGGGCTCACCGCAAAGGCGGCGGAGGCCATCCGGCAGGCCCGGGTTCTTGTGGGAGCCGGGCGCATGCTGGCGCCGTATGAGGGCAGCGGCAAAAAACTGATTCCCGAATACCGGGGAGAACGGATTGCGGCTCTTTTAGAGCAGGAAACTGCAGAACGGATTGCAGTGCTTGTTTCCGGGGATCCGGGGTTTTACAGTGCGGCAGCTTCCATTGCAGAGGCCCTTGCTGCATACAGCCCTGTGATCCTGCCGGGAATCTCGTCCCTTTCATGCTTCTGCAGCGCAGTCGGCATGCAGTGGCAGGACGTTCACGTTCTGAGCGCCCACGGAAGAAGCGTAAGCATCGCCTCCCACGTCCGAAGGCACCGGAAAACCTTTGTGCTGACAGACGGAAACATTTCTGCGCTGCTTGAAAGTCTCTGCCGGTACGGCTTTGGAAATCTTCCTGTGTGGGTGGGAGAACGGCTTTCCTATCCGGAGGAACGGATTGTAAAGGGTACAGCGGCAGAGCTCTGCTCTGAGACCTGGGACCGGCTGGCGGTTTTTATGGTCTTCAATGCACAGGCTTCTGAGGCAGTGTCCTTCGGCCTTCCCGACGATGGCTTTGTCCGGGGAATGGTTCCCATGACAAAACGTCCGGTTCGGGCCCTGACCATGTCGTGCCTGCATCCCTCCCCGGACAGCATCGTGTGGGATATCGGAGCCGGCACAGGCTCCGTGACTGTGGAGGCGGCCCTGGCCGCCTGGAAGGGCACCGTGTACGCTGTGGAGCGAACGCCGGAAGGAGCGGAGCTGATCCGGCAGAATGCCTTCCGGTTTGGAACGGACAACGTCCGGGTCATCGAAGGCACTGCCCCGGAGGCATTGGAGCAGCTGCCTCTTGCGGACTGCGTTTTTATCGGCGGCTCCGGAGGCAGCCTTGGGGCTGTGCTGGAACACCTGACGGACCGGTGTGTGCGAGCCGCTCACAGGTTCCGGCTGGTGATGAATGCTGTTTCTCTGGAGACCCTTGCAGCAGCAGTGCCTCTGCTGGAGAAGCATGCCTTCTGCAATGTGGAGTATCTGCAGATCCAGGCTTCCGACACAAAAGCGGCGGGATCGCATCATCTTCTGCAGGGGATGAATCCTGTTTTTATCATATCCGGAGATTTTGTTCCGAAGGACAGGGCTTTCGCAGGGAGTCCTGAAGAAAGGATAGAGGAGTGAAATGAATGTATTTCTGACCGGTGATGTGCAGGTGGGAAAGTCCACCGCCATCCGGCGGTTTCTTGAGGAGAACAATATTTCGGTCTGCGGGTTTCGGACCTGTCTGAACCGGGAAAATTACCAGCTTAATATGGAGATTATTGGAAAACAAGGTTCCGAAAACCTTCTGGTGGCGGAACGGAAAACAGAGGGGGGACCGCCGGTGCCGGATCTTGCCGCCTTTGATGAGGGAGGAAGGCTTCTTGGTGAAATGGATCTGACCGGTGCTTCCATGCTTCTTATGGACGAACTGGGGTATATGGAGCGAAATGCCCTGGAGTTTCGGGGAGCGGTTGCGGAGCTTCTTGACAGCGGAATTCCTGTGGTAGGCGTCCTGCGGAACAAGCCGGAGGGCCCCTTCTGGGAGATGATTCATGAACACCCGGAAACGGTGCTTCTGACTGTGACCCGGGAAAACAGAGATGAAATGCCGCGTATCGTGGCTTCGTACTTCCCTGAGCTGACCGGAAGAAAGGCAGGGGCATGAGCGGCAGGGTTCTCATTGCAGGAACCGGCAGCGGCTGCGGAAAGACCACAGTAACCTCCGGGCTGCTTCAGTGTCTGGTGGACCGGGGCCTGCAGCCGGCGGCCTTCAAGTGCGGACCGGACTATATCGACCCCATGTTTTACAGCCGAATCACGGGATGCAGAGCCGGAAATCTGGATCCCTATTTCTGTGACCGCAGGCTTTTGCGCAGGCTTGCGGAACAGGAAAGCCGGGGGGCGGATGTATCCGTCATCGAAGGCGTTATGGGGTATTATGACGGCATAGGCTTTTCTTCCCGGGCCAGCACCTTTTCTGTGGCGTGCGCAGTAGAGGCCCCTGTGGTCCTGGTGCTGGGCTGCCGGGGCATGGGCGCGTCAGCAGGAGCAGTGCTCCGGGGATTTCTGGACTGGCCGGAGATTACCCCAAGCAGGATCTCCGGCGTCATTTTCAGTCAGCTTTCGGAAAAGCTCTATCCGCAGGCGGCTGAGACGGCCCGTTTGATGGGGGTGCAGCCTCTGGGATTTCTCCCGCGAAAACCGGAGCTCACAGTGGAAAGCCGCCATCTGGGACTTGTGACTCCGGCGGAAATCCTGAACCTCAAAGAAAAAATGAAAAAGCTGGGGGCCCTGGTGGAAAAATATGTGGATGTAGACGGAATCCTTGCTCTTGCCGCAAAAGCCCCTGCGCTCTGCGCAGACCAGGAACCGGAAGAAACTCCGCACACCGGAGAAAGGGTCCGCATCGCCGTGGCTCAGGATGAAGCGTTCTGTTTTACCTACCGGGAAAATCTGCAATGCCTGAGAGAACTGGGCTGCGAGCTTGTACCCTTCAGCCCCCTGAAGGACCCTGCCCTGCCTTCCGGCATCAGCGGGCTGCTGCTCAGCGGCGGCTATCCGGAGCTTCACGCAGCAGCCCTGGCGGAAAACCGGTCCATGCGGCAGTCCGTGCACGGGGCCTGCAGCAGAGGACTTCCCGTGATTGCAGAATGCGGAGGCTTTCTGTACCTGCACCGGGAGCTTGAGGGCATGGACGGAAGATCCTACCCCATGGCAGGTGTCCTTGACCGGAAGTGCTTCCGGACAGAGAGTCTCCGCCGTTTCGGTTATGTGCAGCTTACTGCACGGCAGGGAGGGATGCTGTGCCCGGAGGGCTCGTCCATGAAGGCCCACGAATTCCATTACTGGGAAAGTCAGGACTGCGGAGAAGGATTTCTTGCGGAAAAGCCGGACGGGTCAGGAAGGTGGCTGTGCGGGATTCATACAGATACCATGTATGCGGGGTTTCCGCATCTGTTTTTTTATGAAGCAAGGGAAGCTGCAGAGGGCTTTGTCCGCGCATGCAGAAAGTATGCACAAAAAGCAGAGGAGAAAGGAACAGCGCTATGAAAAGCGGGGAAGAAAAGCTCAGGGCGCTTATTGCAGATATCCCGGCACCGGATAAAGAGGCTGCCGCCCGGGCCCGGAGGCGATGGGATTCTGCGGCCAAGCCCGTGGACGGTCTGGGACTTTTTGAGGAAATGATCGTAAAGATCGCGGCCCTCACCGGAACACCGGAGGTAAAGCTGGACAAAAAGGCTGTGGTGGTCTTTTGCGGAGATCACGGAGTGGTGGCAGAAGGAGTGACCCAGACGGATTCTTCCGTCACAGCCCTGGTGGCCTCCAATATCGCAAAGGGCATTTCAACCGTAAATCACATGGCGCAGTCCGCAGGGGCCCATGTCCTTGCGGTGGATGTGGGGATTGCCGCCCCAAAGAGCAGTCTGGATCCCAACGTGGCGGACCGCAGAGTCCGCAGCGGCACAGCCAATTTTGCAGAGGGCCCGGCCATGAGCCGGGAAGAGGCGTGCCAGGCCATTCTTGCCGGGATCAGCACGGCAGAGGAACTGAAGCAGCAGGGTTATGAAATTGTGGCTGCGGGAGAGATGGGCATCGGAAATACCACCGCTTCGGCGGCTCTCACCTGCGTTCTTACGGGGCGTTCCCCGGAAGAGATCACCGGCCGGGGAGCAGGGCTTTCCGATGAGGGCCTTGCCCGCAAAAAAGCTGTGATACGCTATTCCCTGGAACGGAATCGGCCGGACCCTTCCGATCCCCTGGACGTGCTGTCAAAGGTGGGGGGACTGGAGCTGGCAGGCCTTGCAGGGCTGTACCTGGGCTGCGCCCTTTACCGGATTCCGGTGATTCTGGATGTGTCCGTGACCTGCGCCGCTGCAGCGGCGGCAAAGCTTTTGTGCCCGGAGGCAGTGGACGCCATGCTGCCTTCCCATATGGGCAGAGAGCCCGCCTCGGCATATCTGATGGAGCAGCTGGGTCTGAAGCCGGTTCTCTTCGGCGGCGTGGCCCTGGGAGAGGGCACCGGAGCAGTCATGCTGATGCCTCTGCTGGATATGACCCTGAATCTTTACCGCAGCAGCCGGTCCTTTGAAGAGATCCATATGTCCCCGTACCGGCGCATGGCTCCTTTTTCACAGAGCGGGAGCGGGGAGGAAAAGAAATGATTCTGTTTGTTGCAGGAGGCTCCGCCAGCGGAAAATCCGCCTACGCAGAGGCGCAGGCCGCAGCCCTGCAGATGCAGGATTCACCAGGGGGAAAGCCGCTGATTTATGCAGCCACCATGTCCGATCAGTCCCCGGAGTCCCTTGCCCGGATCCGGCGCCATCAGGAGCAGCGGCAGGGGATTGCCCACGAGACCCGGGAGTGCTTCAGCCTGAAAGCCCTGGAAGCGCTTATTCCGGAAGCCTCAGGCAGAACGGTGCTCTTTGAATGCCTTTCCGGGTTTGTGGCGGATGTCCTGTTTGCGGATGCCCGGGGGGAACAGGCGGTCCTGAGGATCCCCCGGCTTCTGGAAAAGCTGGGCGCTTCCTGCAGGCATCTGATTATCGTATCTGACCTTGTATTCTCCGACGGCAGCCGGTACGATATCCACACAGAAAAATATATTGAACTTCTGGGAATCTGCTGCAGAGCAGCCGCGGCTGCGGCTGACCGGGCGGTGGAGGTGGTCTGCGGGATTCCCGTTACGATTAAAGGGATTACAGAGTAAAAAATGAAGAACTTATTTGAAGAAATTGCAATTATATTTTCCGTATATACAAAAATACCAATGCCCGCCTTTGAATGGAACGACCGGAATCTGAAGCACGCCATGTGCTTCCTTCCCCTGGTGGGGCTGTTTATCGGCTTCGCAGAAATGCTGTGGTTTCTGCTGTCTGCAGTGATGAATCTCTCTGCGTTCCTTTTCGCGGTGACGGCAGCCCTGCTGCCCCTTGCAATTACCGGGGGCATCCATATGGACGGCTTTCTGGATACGGTGGATGCCCGATGCTCCCATGAAAGCAGGGAGAAAAAGCAGCTGATTCTGGAGGATCCACATGTGGGAGCCTTTGGTGTCATCTGGTCCGCCGCGTATCTGCTGATGCTTGCGGGCACCATGTTTGAGCTTTACCGCACGGCAGGAGAGCGGGTGGATTTTCATCTTCAGGGGGCCATGGCGGTGGTCTTTGTGGCATCCAGAGCCCTGACGGCTCTGTCCATAGGAATGATCCGGCCTGCCAGACAGAAGGGTATGCTGTTTTCCTTTGCATCGGTTACAGACAAAAAGGCTCTGTGCATCAGCTCCGCAGGGGTTCTGCTGGTGTGCGCCGCCGCCCTTTGCTTTATGTGCGGTCCCTGGGGACTTCTGTTCCTCCCGGTGATGATAGCGGTTTACTGGAGCTTCCGCAGAAGGGCTATCCGGGAGTTCGGAGGACTCAGCGGAGATCTCTGCGGCTGGCTGATCCAGCGCACAGAGCTGATCCTGCTGCTGCTTCTGATTGTGATCTGCCGGCTTGCAGGTTAGAAAACGAGGAGTTTTATGATACTGATCGTAGGAGGGAGAGCCCAGGGAAAGGGGCGCTTTGCGGAGTCCTGTATCAAAGCCCGGGAAAAATCTCCGGATGCAAAGCGGGCAGAAGACATCCCGGAGTCTCATCCGCAAATCATGGACGGGCTGCAGACTGCAGTGCGGCAATGGCTTGCAGAGCTTCCGCAAAAAGAAGAGGACCCGGCATCCCTGGCCCGGAAATTCCGGACAACGGTTCTGAAGGATTTTGCCCGTGACGGGATTCTGATCTGTGAAGAAATCGGTCTGGGCATCGTTCCCATAGACCGGGAAGAACGGCTGTGGCGGGATGTGACCGGTCACCTCTGCTGCCTGCTGGCCCAGGAGGCTGAGGAGGTATACCGGGTATGGTGCGGCATCCCTCAGCGGCTGAAATAGAATACAAAATGAGTCTGAGAACGCAAATAAAAAGTAAAGAAAAATTCTTTACTTTTTATTTGCGTCTTTGTATAATAGAGATAGGAAAGGGGGGTTAATCATGGCACAGACAGTCAATGTAAATTTTAAAATGGACGCGGATGTGAAAAAGAGAATGGAACAGGTGTGTTCCGAACTGGGTCTTTCCATGAGCGCTGCATTTAATATATTTGCAAAAAAAGTCGGCAGAGAAAAGCGAATTCCCTTCGATGTATCTGTAGATCCGTTTTATTCCGAACGCAACATCCGCTATCTGGAAGAAAAAATGGAAGCCTACAGGGCTGGAAAGCTGAACTTTGAAGAACATGAGCTAATCGAGGATTAACATGCCGGCAAAAATTATACAGTGGGATCTTGATGCATGGGAAGATTATCTTTACTGGCAGGGACAGGACAAAAAGATCCTTAAAAGGATAAACCAGCTTGTGAAAGATATAGGCCGCAGTCCGTTTGAAGGAATCGGAAAGCCGGAACCATTGAAAGGAAACCTTGCAGGATTCTGGAGCAGACGGATCGATGAGGAACACCGGCTTGTTTATGCAGTGGAAGATGAAAGAGTTCTTATTTTTTCATGCAGGGGACATTACGACGATTAAAAAGACAGAAAGGAAGGATGACTGCACCAGTGAATGGAAAAGTCATCCTTTTTGCATGGAATGAATAACTGATAAAACGGAATTGCCCTGCAGTCACCGGTCCTTTCATTACTATATTATCAGAAACATCACAGCAGCTAAGACAGCGCTTCCTGCCAGGAGAAAGAGCGCTGCCGTTGTGTACATCAGAAGGATGCTTCTGTGAATGTCCGCCGGTTCGATGGGACGGATGGGATCTCCGATCCGGGGCTTGGCGTGAAGAACGCCCCCGTAATATGCAGGCCCTGCCAGCTGCAGATGCAGCGCTCCGGCGCAGGCGGATTCTGTCTGGGCGGAGTTGGGGCTCGGGTGCTTTCTGCGGTCCCGGCGCCAGATGCGCCATGCGCCCCTTCCGTCAAATCCCGGCAGCAGCCAGGCTGCTGCAGTCATCAGCAGTGCGGTGAGCCGGGAGGGCAGCCAGTTGACTGCGTCATCCAGCCTTGCGGCAAACCGACCGAAATCGAAATAGGTTTCATTTTTGTAGCCCACCATGGAGTCCATGGTGTTTACGGCTTTGTAAAAATAAAGTCCGGGAACTCCAAGGAGCAGCATCCAGAACATGGGAGCCGTGACTCCGTCAGAGGTGTTTTCCGCCACCGTTTCTACAGCGGCCCGGAGGATTCCCTCACGGTCAAGCTCTGCAGTGTCCCGGCCCACGATCATGGACACTGCCCGGCGGGCGGCTTCTGTATCTTCTTCTCTAAGCAGCGGCACCATGACCTTGCGGCTTTCTTCGGCCAGGCTTCTTGGGGCAAGCATGAGCCAGCACAAAACGGCGGCCATGGCACAGCATACAGAAAGCCCTGCGGTCCGGGAGGCTCCTGCCAGCGTTCCCAGTGCAAAGGCGCAGGCCAGAATCGCCGCCGATGCCGCCCCGGAAGCCATGCAGACAGCGATGGTCAGAAGCAGCCCGGCCCGGCGCAGCTGCTGCGGCGTTTTTTCCGGAGAACGGAGCTTTTTCTCAAGCAGGCTGATGAGCCTTCCCATGTGAACCACCGGATGGGTAAAATGCCGGGGCTCCCCAAAAAGACAGTCAAGGAAAAATCCCCCCCACAGAGGGATCAGAACCAGAAACAGATAATATTCTTTCATGATGTATATTCTCCATAAAGCAGGCGCCGGGCGCCTGTTTTTTTGCAGGGCAGGAAGGGAAGGCGCCGTGTTTTTTCCCGATGGTCACGTTTTGCCTTTGCTGCAGAATGCCGGTTAAAAGGACTGCAGAATGTGAAGGCGCCCGTCTGCCAGCCGGCACCTGTATCCGCCGCCGTTGTCCGGCTGCCAGTGGAAATAGTCCCGCTTTTCGGCAGCAAAGGCGGCCATAATGGACATGATGGTGCCTCCGTGCACCACCAGAATCAGGGCAGGCTCCCCGGCCTCCCCGGAGGCCTCCGTTTCTTCTGTGTGAACCGCCGCTGCTTTTGTGCGATCCGGCCCGTGGATACCCCGGGATTTCACTCTGTTCAATATTTTTTCAAAGCCCCGGCAGCAGCGGCGTCGGAATTCCTCCGGGTCTTCCCCCTCAGGGAAGGGAAGGGTTCCGCCGCTGTCCACCCAGGCCTGGTAGTCGGCAGAGCCGGAAAGCTGCTGATAATTTTTGTATTCGAAACGGCCGAAGTCACATTCTCTCAGGTCCGGCTCTGTATGATATTCCATGTGAGGAAAGAGCAGCCCGGCAGTCTCACGGCACCGGAGCATGGGGCTGCCCCAGAGGACTGCAGAACCTCCGGTGCATTCGGGAAAATCGTAGATTCCTTTTTGCATACGATGGTTCAGTGCGTCCCGGCCCTGAGGGCAGAGGCCCTCGTCCGTAGTTCCCAGATAGCGCTTTTCCAGATTTCCGGAGGTTTTTCCGTGGCGGATCAGAAGTATGTTCATGGATATGTCCTCTTTTCTGATGGCGTGCGCAGGGCGGGCTGCAGCCAAAGACGCAGCTGCAGCCCGCCCCGCACGGTTTCCAAATGATTGTATCATTTTAACAGGGGACCGGTGATTGCGCAAGAGAGGAAGCGGGTTCAGGGCCCGGACCGCGATCCCCGCAGACTGCGCAGCGCCGCCGACAGGAAAACCGGAGCCTGTCCCCCGGGGCAAAGCTATGCCCTCTGGTTGTTCTTTCAGAAAAACAACGTAGAATGTGTTGCATAAATATAGATGCAGGTGTATAATTATACACATTCATGGACGAAAGAAAGCGTAGAAGATAGTGCCTGCAGGCGCAGGCGGGAGGAATCATATGGATATTAATGACATGAATAAAGCAGAGATTCTCATCGAAGCCCTTCCTTACATAAAGAAATTTTCAGGGAAGACCTTCGTGATCAAATACGGCGGCAGCGTCATGGAAAACGCCGAGCTGAAAAAGAAGTTTATCGAGGATGTGGCCCTGCTGAAGCTGGTGGGCATCAACCTCGTCATCGTCCACGGGGGCGGCAAGCGGATCAACGCCATGCTGGACAAGGTGAACCTGGATGTGGAATTTATTCAGGGACAGCGCGTTACAGACGAAAATGTAATGGACATTGTGGAAATGGTGCTTTCCGGCTCCGTAAACAAGGACCTTTCCAGCTGCCTCAGCGCCCACGGAATTCACGCCGTAGGGCTTTCCGGCAAGGACAGCGGCCTTCTGAAGGCCGAAAAGAAGTATGTGAAGGGAAAGGACGGCAGCGATCTGGATCTGGGCTATGTGGGCCAGATTACAGAAGTGAACAAGGGACTGCTGCAGGATCTGATCCAGGCAGATTATGTTCCGATTATTTCGCCGGTAGCCGGAGGCTACGGAGGAGAAACCTTCAATGTCAATGCCGATTATGCGGCAGGAGCGGTCAGCGGCGCTCTTCAGGCGGAAAAGCTCATTCTTCTGTCTGATATCAAGGGACTTTACAGAGATATCAATGACGAGGATTCCTTTATTTCCGAAATCGACACAAAGACCGTTCTGGAATACATGGCGGACGGCACCATCGCCGGAGGCATGATCCCGAAGATGCAGTGCTGCATGGACGCCATCGAAAAAGGCGCAAAGGAAGTGGCCATCATCGACGGACGGGTGGCTCACAGCCTGCTGATCGAAATCTTTACCAACGCCGGAAGCGGTACCATGGTTACAAAGTAGCATGAATGTGTTAGAATAGTTGCCGGCGGAGCCCCGCCGGACGAGGTGAACAATATGAAAATAATCGAAGGAAAGAGTGTATCCTGTGTGCCGGGATACAAGGCTGCGGGATGCGCAGTCGGACTGAAAAAAAGCGGAAAAGAGGACATGGGAATGATCTTCAGTGAGGTGCCTGCAGTCAGCGCTGCGGTATTCACTGCAAATGTTGTAAAGGCAGCCCCGGTGCTGGTGGATATGAAGCATATTCAGAACGAATCAACCAGGGCGCTGGTGATCAACAGCGGCAACGCCAATGCCTGCACCGGAGAGCAGGGCATGCAGGATGCCATTGCCACAGCGAAGAAGGCAGCAGAGCTGCTGGGGATTGCCCCGCAGGAGGTTCTCGTTTATTCTACGGGGGTCATCGGCCAGCCCATGCCTATGGACATTATTCTTGCAGGAACGGAGCAGTGCGCAAAGGCTCTGGCAGCCGGAGGCGACACCGTTCACCGGGCCATTATGACTACGGATACAAAGGAAAAGTGCGTTTTTGTGGAAGTTGAGCTTTCCGGAAAAACCGTCAGCATCTGCGGAATCGCCAAGGGCTCCGGCATGATCCATCCAAACATGGCAACCATGTTGTCCTATGTGGTGACGGACGCTGCGGTGACAAAGGAAGTGCTTACAGAGCTCCAGAAGAAGGTGACTCACACAACATTCAATATGGTCACCGTTGACGGAGATACCAGCACCAACGATACAGCCACCATCATAGCCAACGGCTGCGCCGGCAACCCGGTTATCGACAAGGC
>JBJFFZ010000119.1:0-18164 GCA_051892195.1 Anaerovoracaceae bacterium | reverse complement strand
ATACAGCCACCATCATAGCCAACGGCTGCGCCGGCAACCCGGTTATCGACAAGGCAGAAGGGGTGGATTATGAAGCCTTCTACGAGGCTGTATACTTTGTGACGGAGTATCTGGCAAAGGCTATCGCAGCAGACGGAGAAGGGGCCACAAGGCTTATGGAAGTGGATCTCATCAACGCCGCCACCGAAGAGCAGGCCCGGGTCTGCGCCCGCTCCGTGGCAGCTTCCAGCCTGGTAAAGGCCGCCATTCACGGGGCCGACGCAAACTGGGGCAGAGTGCTGTGCGCCATGGGCTACTCCGGCCAGCAGTTTGACCAGATGAAGGTGGACGTGGCCTTTGCCAGCGAAAAGGGCAGCATCGACGTGTTCCTTCAGGGCGTGCCGCAGAACTTTGACGAGGACCGCGCACTGGAGATCCTTCAAAACGACGTGGTTCAGATAAAGATCAACATGAACTGCGGCGATCACGCAGTAAAAGCCTGGGGATGCGACCTCAGCAAAGAATATGTAGAAATCAACGGAAGCTACCGTTCTTAAGGGAACCGGAGCAGAAAACAACCCCATGGGCCCCGGCAGGCGGACGCGCTGCGGTCCGGAGCCCGGAATCGGAGACTCTATTATTATGATAAAAGCAGGAATTATCGGAGCCACAGGCTACGCCGGCCAGCAGCTTGTAAGCATCCTTATCAATCACCCGGAGGCGGAGATCGTCTTTGTATCCTCCAACTCCTACGCCGGCCAGAAATTTTCCGAGGTGTATCCTCAGTTCTACGGAATCCTGGACAGCGTGCTCCTCAGCACAGAGGAAGCAAAGGCTGCCATGGACAGCGTGGATGTTGTGTTTGCGGCCCTTCCCAACGGCCTTGTATTTGACCTGGCCCGCCTTGCTCTGGAAAAGGGAAAGACCATCATCGATTTCAGCGCGGACTTCCGGCTGGACGATGCTGCAGTTTACGAGGACTGGTACAAGACCGTGCACGGCGCAAAGGATCTGATCCCTCAGCAGGTTTACGGTCTGCCGGAGCTGTGGAGAGAAAAGATCCGGGGCGCAAAGCTGATCGCAAATCCGGGCTGCTATGTAACTGCAAGTATCCTGGGACTCACCGCACTTCTGAAGGAAGGCGGCATTATTGATACAAAGCACATCATCATCGATGCAAAATCCGGCATCACCGGCTCCGGAAGAAAGGGCAGCATTCCGCTGCTGTATGCGGAAGCAGGCGAGTCCGTAAAGGCCTACGGCATCGCCCACCACAGACATACCCCGGAAATCGAGCAGGAGCTGTCCAAGGTGGCGGGAGAGACCATCCAGCTCCAGTTCACGCCCCACCTGATGCCGATGAAACGGGGGATTCTGGCCACTGTTTACGCAGACCTTGCCCGGGACATCACCGAGGATGAGCTTTACGCCGTGTACGAAAAGCACTACGGAAAGGAAAACTTCATCCGCCTGCGCAGGGACACCTGTGAGACACGTTTTGTTGCGGGCACAAATTACTGTGACATCAGCGTCTATGTGGACCAGCGCACAAAGAGGGTAATCATCACCTCCTGCATCGACAACATGATCAAGGGCGCCGCAGGACAGGCCGTTCAGAACATGAATGCAGCCTTCGGCCTGGATGAAACCCTGGGTCTGAAGAATCTGAGCATCGTCGCTCCATAAATACATAAATATAAATCAATTCAAAAAAGACGAGGGCCCCGGGCCCTCCCCTTATGAAAAAACAGAGCAGTCCTTCCGCAGGACTGCTCTGCTGCTTTTTGTGTGTGCAGCGGGCTGCACGTTTTTTATGATATTACATTACAGAACCATCCGGTCCAGCTCCTGACCGGAAACAAGGGATTTCAGGGTGAAGCAGCGGGATTCGTAGATCATATAGGAATGGTCTGTGCCGCCTTTCGGGATGGAGGTGCTGCCGGGATTGATGTAGCAGTAGTCCCCCAGGTTCTGCAGGGCGGATATATGCGTGTGGCCGTTCAGAAGCACGTCCATTTCCACAAAGGGCGGCGGATTTCCGGGACTGTACACGTGGCCGTGGGTGGCAAAGAGCTTCAGCCCGTCCGCCTCTATGAGCTCGTAGGTGTTCATTAATGGAAAATTCAGCACCATCTGATCCACTTCGGAGTCGCAGTTTCCCCGGACTGCGGTGATCCGGTCCTTCAGGGAATTGAGGATCTCCATGGTGCGCTTTGTATCGTAGTCCTCCGGAAGGGCATTGCGTGGGCCGTGATAGAGAAGATCCCCCAGGAGCAGAATCCTGTCCGGGCATTCTTTTTCGACGGCCTGAAGAAAAAGCTCCGCGTACTGGGCAGAGCCGTGAATATCGGATGCGATCAATATCTTCATTATAA
Source organism: Anaerovoracaceae bacterium (assembly GCA_051892195.1). Taxonomy (GTDB): domain Bacteria; phylum Bacillota; class Clostridia; order Peptostreptococcales; family Anaerovoracaceae; genus CAKQOE01. Next base: position 15,810 of record JBJFFZ010000119.1, on the reverse strand, counting down.
TGTAAATCCTTTCATATTAAATATTAAATGATGAATTCTCTCCTTTGAAGGGAATGTCGTTCCTGTCGGAACCCTTTTCGGAAGAGTCGTCAGGCTGCCGGGGAATCCGGCACTCCCGGATAAAGCAGATCAGAAGCAGGCTCTGCATGCCTGCGGATGTCCCCGCATGAACAAATTCGGCGGTGAGCCGCAGATGCTCCTGCGGTGTAATGTCCAGGGCGGGCAGAGGCAGACCGGCCTGAAGAAACTGGTAGCTCATGACAGCAAAGGCTGTGGGGCCGCTGAATTCCTCATAGGGCATAATGGACATGAACCGGTCGTGATTCCGGACTGCATAGTCTATGACGTCTCCCTTTCCTGACAGGGAGGCTCCGATCTCTTTTTCCAGGGCTTCCATCTGTGCCGGGATATCCTCCGGAGCCGGAGGCTCATACTGAATCTCTTCCAGCCGCAGCCGCTGCTTCCGGTAGGGCGGAGGTCCGGCTTCGCCTGACAGAATCTGGTGAAATCTGCGGATTACAGTAAGATCCGGATGAATCTGAAGATCAGCCAGACTGTCAAACTCCCGCCGAAGGGCCGGCAGAGCCTGCACAAGGCGCATGTCTTCCAGTGTGGCATGGAGCAGGGTGTCTCCTGCCAGCAGCTGCATCATCTCCCGGCGGGTGAGGGTGCATCCGCACAGGGACAGCATGGTGCAGATCCAGCGTTCGGTATTCTGTTCTTTCATGGCGGCAGCCTGGGCAGCGGTCAGGTCTCTGAGACCTGCCATGGCCTGTGTCAGGCGCCTGTCGAGGTACTCCCTGTCCGGAGTCTGTTTTCTGTTCATAGTATGCCTCCCTTTTATGGGTACGTTTTATTGTACCATATTGTAAATAAAATTTATTTTTTTGTTTTTTGCCAGAAAAACATCTGCAGTGGCAGAAAACCCCCTGGATTGTATTTTTTTTAACTGGTTTGTTAAAATCTGAAACAAGTAATTGGGAATAATTCGGGAAAAAACATCCGTGAAATCTCACGAAAACAAATGGCGCTATTTGTAATATATGACAAATATGGTTGTTGCAATCAAATAAAAATTGTGTGGGATAATGATTAAATCATTGAAAATCGGGGAATTCTCCGGAGAAAAAAATTGATATACAAATAATAAGCACACTGTTTTTTGCTGTTGCGATTGATTGTTCAAACAAGAAAATCCTGATGTTGTATACAATACATACCAGTATTTTCAATGCTTTTCGCTAAACTTGTTAAAATCTTATTTAATTGACATCCTGCTTTTTTCTGTGTTATTCTAACTGTGCAAGAGATGAGCCTCTTGGGGACCGGGGGTGACCCGGGGGTCACGGAATCCGTTCCCTTCAGGGTGTTCATTTTTTACAAATATGTCGGGTCTGAAGACGCACTTCGGTCATGAGCCGCGGCGCCGGCAGGTTCAGACATAGAAAGTATCCAAATGCTGAATGCAAGTTCATTCATTGCGCAGCTTTGTATATTAGTTTTTTAATTTTTTCTTAAGTGTTATTTTAAGGAGGACTAAAGTGGCTATTACAATCAATTCAGTCGAATCATTTGAAGCAGCTTTACCAGTAATCCGTGAAGCTCAGGCTGAGTACGCTAAGTTCACTCAGGAACAGGTTGACGCTATCGTAGAAAGAGCAGCTATGGAAGTTTCCAAGATGAGAATTCCGCTGGCTAAGATGGCAAACGCTGAAACTGGTTATGGTATCGTTGTAGATAAGGTTACTAAGAACCAGTACGCTGCTGAATATACTTGGAACTACATGAGAGGCAAGAAGTCTTGCGGCGTTATCGAAGAAAACACTGCTTTCAGAACAAAGAGAATCGCTTCTCCAAAGGGCGTTATCGCTGCAATCATTCCTACAACTAACCCAACTTCAACTTGTATCTACAAGGTTCTCATGGCATTAAAGACAAGAAACGCTATGATCGTTTCTCCTCATCCAAATGCAAAGAACTGCACAATTGAAGCTGCAAAGATCATGGTTAAGGCTGCTATGGAAGCTGGCCTCCCTGAAAACGTAATCACTTGGGTTGAAGAACCATCTCTCGAAATCTCAGCAGTAATGATGGACAAGGTTGACCTGATCCTCGCTACTGGTGGTGAAGCAATGGTTCACGCTGCTTACTCTTCAGGTACTCCTGCTATCGGCGTAGGTCCTGGTAACTGTAACGTAGTAATCGATGAATCTGCTGACCTCAGAATGGCAGTTGAATCAATCATCCACTCTAAGACATTCGACAATGGTATGATCTGTGCTTCTGAACAGCACATCACTGTTGTTAAGAGCGTATATAAGGAAGTTAAGAACCTCCTCAAGGAAGCTAGATGCTACTTCCTCAACAAGGAAGAAGCTGCAAAGGTTGCAGAAGTATTCTTCAACCCTGTAACTCACGGCGTTAAGGCTCCTGCAGTAGGTCAGTCTGCTGTAAGACTCGCTGAAATGGCTGGTATCGAAGTACCACCTGAAACAAAGGTTCTCGTTCACGAAACTGACGATACTTCCCACGACAACCCATGGGCAAACGAAAAGCTCTGTACTCTCCTCGGTATGTTCAAGGCTAACGACCTCGACGAAGCATTCGACATCTGCGAAAAGCTCGTTAGAGAAGGCGGTGCAGGTCACTCTGCAGCTCTCTACATAGACGCTACAAACGAAGCTAAGATCGAAGAATTCGGCGAAAAGATGCCTGCAGGCCGTATCATGATCAACGAACCAACTGCATTCGGTGGTATCGGTGACGTATACAACTTCGACGTAGCTCCATCACTCACTCTTGGACCTGGTTCTGTTGGTGGATCTTCATACATGGGTAACACTAACTTCGAACAGTTACTCGACATCAAGACAGTTCAGATCAGAACTGAAAACATGCTCTGGTTACAGCTTCCTAAGAAGGTTTACCACAAGACTGGCTGCACTCCAGTAGCTCTGAAGGAAATGAAGGAAGTTTATGACTTCAAGAGAGCATTCATCATCACAGACGCAGTTCTCTATCAGCTGGGCGCTTGCGATGCTATCATCGACCAGTTAAGAAGCATGGGTATCGAAACTGCAGAGTTCTTCGATATCAGAGTTGACCCACAGATCCAGGATGCTATGAAGGGTCTCCCTAAGATGCACGAATTCGAACCAGACGTAATCATCGCTGTAGGTGGTGGTTCTGCGATCGATACTGCAAAGATCATGTGGATCATGTACGAAAATCCTGAAGAAGCATTCCTCGACATGGCTACTCTCTTCATCGATATCAGAAAGAGAATCAGATTCTTCCCTCAGATGGGTAAGAAGGCTAAGCTGGTTTGTATCCCAACTACTGCAGGTACTGGTTCTGAATGTACTCCATTCACAATCATCTCTGATGCAAACACTGGCATGAAGTGGCCGATCATCGGTTACGAAATGATGCCTGAAATGGCTATCGTAGATGCTAACAACATGATGACTCTCCCACCAAGAGCAACTCAGGCTTCTGGTTACGACGTACTCACTCATGCTGTTGAAGCTTATGTATCTACATTCGCTACTGAATACACTAACGGTTTCGCAAGATCTGCTGTTAAGATGGTATTTGATTACCTCCCAAGAGCATACAAGTCTGCATTCAAGGATGCTGCTCCAGATCCAGAAGCTCGTAAGGAAATGGCTGATGCTTCAGCAATCGCTGGTATCGCATTCGCTAACGCATTCCTCGGTATCAACCACTCACTGTCACACAAGCTGGGCGGCTGGTTCCACATTCCACACGGTACTGCAAATGCGCTCCTCTGCCCATATGTATGCAGATTCAACGCTCAGAAGCACCCATATCACATGGGAACATTCTCACAGTACAAGTACCCACAGGCATTCGAAAGATATGTTGAACTCGGTGAATTAATCGGAGTTAAGGGTAAGAACGACGAAGAAACATTCGAAAACTGGATCCAGGCTCTCGAAGACCTCAAGAAGGCTATCGACATTCCTGACACAATCCTCGGTCAGCTCCTCCTCCAGCACCCTGAAAAGTCTGCTGAAGAACACGAAGCAGAATTCCTTGCTGCTGTTGACCAGATGTCAGAATGGGCATTCCACGATGCATGCACAGGCGCTAACCCAGTTTACCCAACATTCGGCGAACTCAAGCAGGTTTACCTCAGAGCATTCTATGGTAACGAAAAGTTCGTAGAAAAGTATGGCGACGTTCTCGAAGTAGAAATCAACCTGCCGCTCGATACTCACGCTGATTACCCAGAAGGTCCGGCTGCTGAACTCGGCTTCGAAAAGACTGGTAACTTCAGATAATCGGAAGGTTTAACTGAAAACCCGTTTAATTGCTAAAGTATAATAACGAAGCTGATGTCGGCTTGCTCGGTATCAGCTTCGTTTCATAAAAGCACAAGGAGAATTTGAAAATGAACATGCTCAATCTTCCTAAGAAAGTATATTTCAAGAGAGGGGCAATGAACGTTGCTCTTAAGGAACTCCATGAAGTGTACGATTTTAAGAGAGCATTCATTGTTTCTGACGCAAACCTCTACACAGCAGGCGCTGCCGCTCCTGTCATCGACTGGCTCAGAGTAAGAGGCATCAGATGTGCTGAGTTCTTTACAATCAGCGAGGTTCCGACTGTTGCTGATGTATTAAGCGCTCAGCCTAAGCTGAACGAATTTGAGCCGGACGTGATCGTTGCAGTCGGCGGCGGTTCTGTAATCAGTGCTGCAAAGGCTATGTGGATCAAGTATGAGAATCCAGATGTGGATCTTACATCTTTACAGTCCAAGCTCAGCGGTACTGATACAACGTTCCCTGCTATGGGCAAGAAGGCTAAGCTGGCTTTAGTTCCAACTACCTTCGGCACCGGCGCTCAGAATTCCCCATTTGCAGTATTAGCTGATGATGCAGGCAAAAAGTTTGTAATCGCAAGCTATGCGCTGTTACCGGAAATCTCTGTAACAGACTCATTATTTGCTGAAAGCATGCCTGCAGACCTGATCAAGAAGAGCGGTATTGCCCTCATCTCTCAGGCAATCAGAGCATACGCTGCTCCTGGAGCAAATGCCTACACAGAAGGCCAGCTTGCAGTAGCAGTTGATGCAGTATTAAAGAACCTGGAAGCAGCTATGAAGGGCTGCCCGGATGCTATGTATTCCCTCTGTAACGCTGGCTCCATTGCCGGTTATATGGTTGGTAATGCAGTTGACACCATCGATCCGGATGCTGAGGCTTATCCTACAGCTAAGGAAAAGGGTGCTGAAGATGCAAAGATCGATGCTCTTGCAAAGGAAATCGGTCTTGCAGATGGCGAGGCTCTTATTGCTGCATGCGAGAAGCTTGCTGCACTTTAATGTGGAGAATGCTTGAATAATCATACGATACAAATCTGAGTAATCGGATCTGCTATAGTATATAGACACACGAGAAACCAGGCGCTATATCCGGCGCCTGGTTTCGGTTTTTGTGCACCTGCCGGAAGCTGCCCGCAGGGGAAGGGGGCGCCAGAGGCGCCGGAGAAACGGGCCGGTGAGAATCTGAAAAAATATTTATGCATAAATATAAACATTTACGCATAAATATTAGTTCAAATGGTTGTCAGCCCAGGATTAATGTGGTATACTTTATGCAATTCGCGGAAAAGGATGTCCTGATGCAGGCATGCAGCCTGATGCAGAGGGAAGGGCCGTCTTCCCGCAGTCTGCACTGCCGGTCAGGTTTTTTTATTGTTTTAAAGTATGGAGGATTTATTATGGCTAAGGAAAAGATTGTTCTCGCATATTCAGGAGGACTTGATACTTCAGTTATTCTTACTTATTTAAAGGAAAATTACGATTATGATGTGATTGCCTGCTGTGTCAATGTAGGGCAGAAGGAAGATTTTGACGCCATCGAAAAGAAGGCTTATGCTACAGGGGCTGTGAAGGCATACATCATCGATGTTACAGAAAAGCTGGTAACGGATTACATCTGGCCGACTCTGAAGGCAGGCGCCATTTATGAAAATGATTACCTGCTGGGCACCTCCTTTGCCCGTCCCCTCATTGCAAAGGAGCTGGTGAAGGTTGCAAAGGCAGAGGGAGCTGTGGGGATTGCCCACGGCTGCACCGGCAAGGGAAATGACCAGGTTCGCTTTGAATCAAGCATCCATGCAATCGCTCCGGAGCTGAAGATCATCGCTCCGTGGAGAGAGTGGAGCCTGAAGTCAAGAGAGGACTGCATTGCCTATGCAAAGGAACACAATATTCCGATTTCCCAGACTCTGAAGAAGATCTACAGCCGGGACGAAAATATCTGGCACATCAGCCATGAGGGCGGCAACCTGGAGAATCCGTGGAATGTTCACGAGGATGATATCCATGTGCTCAGTTCCACTCCGGAAGCAGCGCCGGATGTTCCGACTTACCTCGACATCACCTTTGAAAAGGGCTGCCCGGTAGCGCTGGACGGTGTGGACATGAATCCGGTGGACCTCCTGAGAAAGCTCAACGAAATCGGCGGAATCAACGGGGTCGGTACCATCGACATCGTGGAAAACCGTCTGGTGGGCATGAAGTCCAGAGGTGTTTATGAAACTCCGGGAGGAACGATTCTCTTCAAGGCGCACCAGGATCTGGAAAAGCTTGTTTTAGACAGAGACACTATGAACTTCAAGAATCAGGTTGCCCTGAAGTACGCGCAGCTGGTTTACGACGGTCAGTGGTTCACGCCGCTGAAGGACGCTCTGGATGCCTTTGTTGATTCCACACAGGAAGTGGTGACAGGCGTTGTAAAGATGAAGCTCTACAAGGGAAGCGCTGTTCCTGCAGCATCAAAGTCAAAGTACAGCCTCTTTAACGAAAGCTTCGCAACCTTCGGAGAAGACGAGGTATACAATCAGCATGATGCAGAAGGATTCATCAACCTCTTCTCACTGCCGATGAAGATCCGCGCCATCAACTGCAGGGAAAACGGAATTCCGTCAAGATATACAGAGGACTAGGAACCATGTCAAAGAAATTGTGGGGAGGCAGATTTACAAAGAATGAAAGCGCATCTGCCACCGAGTTTAATGCATCCATCGGATTCGACCAGAAGATGTACCGTCAGGATATTGCGGGAAGCCGCGCCCACGCGGCCATGCTGGCAAAGCAGGGAATTATAACGGAGGCTGACCGGGATGCCATCGATGCAGGGCTGGCGCAGATTCTTACGGAGATCGAGAACGGGGAAATCGAGTTTACCATCGAAAACGAAGATATTCACATGAATATTGAAAGCATCCTTACCGAGCGCATCGGGGAGCCGGGAAAGCGTCTCCATACAGCCCGCAGCAGAAACGACCAGGTGGCAGTGGATTTCCGCCTCTGGACCAAGGAAGCTGCCATAGGCCTGCTGGAGGATCTGAAGCGCCTGATGCACTCCATCTATACTGTTGCCGAAAACCATAAGGATTACATAATGCCGGGGTATACTCACCTTCAGAGAGCACAGCCGGTGACGCCGGCGTACCACTTTATGGCGTACTTTGAGATGTTCAAGCGGGACTACAGCCGCATGGAGGACTGTATTGACCGTATGGATGTCATGCCCCTGGGCTCCGGAGCCCTGGCAGGGACCACCTACAATACAGATCGCCGGTTTGTGGCAGAGCAGCTTGGATTTGCAGATATCTGCGCCAACGCCATGGACGGAGTCAGCGACAGGGACTTTGCCCTGGAATTTCTCAGCAATGCATCCATCTGCATGATGCATCTCAGCCGCTTCTGCGAGGAGCTGATTCTGTGGAGCAGCACAGAGTTCGGCTTTGTGGAGATCGACGATGCCTACAGCACCGGCTCCAGCATTATGCCGCAGAAGAAAAACCCGGATATGGCAGAGCTGATCCGGGGAAAGACCGGCCGTGTCTACGGCGATATGATCACCCTGTTTACCCTGATGAAGGGACTTCCTCTGGCGTACAACAAGGACATGCAGGAGGATAAGCCGCCGGTATTTGACGCTGCAGAGCAGCTTAGCGCCTGCATCAATATTTTTGCAGATATGCTGGATACCATTACCATCCGTACAGAGCGCATGGAGGAGGCAGCAAAGAGCGGCTACATGAACGCCACGGATGCTGCAGACTATCTGGTATCCAAGGGAGTTCCCTTCAGAGAATGTCACGCCATTATCGGCGAGATCGTTCTTTACTGCATCGAGCACGGCAAGGCCATCGAGGAGCTGTCTTTAGAACAGCTGCAGGATTTTGCGCCGCAGTTCGGGCCGGATATCTACGAAAACATCGACCTGCGGGCATGCGTAAAGGCAAAGAAGTCCGAAGGCTCCACCTCCTTTGAGAGCGTGGAGAAAATGCTTGCGGATGCCGCGGCATACCTTGAAACAATCTGAAGACAACCGGAAAAACAGCCGGAAGGATAAGAAAGAAACCGGACGGGGTGCAGGAGCCTCCTCCGGTTTCTTTTCGTTTACATTGGGGAAAAATCCGCATATAATGAAGAAAGAGCCGCACCCTGCCTGAAGGGGCGGCCTTCGGGAAGGCACCGGAGGGGTCTGTGAACGCGTTTTTTGCGCATATGGATCCGGTGCAGAAGAGAGAGGAACGGGACAGTGAATAAAGATAAGCTCTATGAAGAACTCTGTGCTGTCTGCACCCACGTGGAGCGGGACGCAGCACTTTCAGAATATACGACATTTAAGGTGGGAGGTCCTGCGGATCTTCTCATTAAGCCGGGGGACCTGCTGCAGCTCATGGCGGTCATGTTTATCATCCGCAGGGAACAGATTCCATATGTTGTCCTGGGCAACGGCTCCAATGTCCTGGTGAAGGACGGGGGCTTCCGGGGCGCAGTGATCCTCCTGGAAGCCTTTGAAGCCTGCGAGGCTGACCCGGATACGGGCATTGTGTCCGCCGGCGCAGGAGCCCTGCTGGGAGAGGTGGCAAAGGCTGCGGCCCGGGCATCCCTCACAGGGCTGGAATTTGCCGCAGGCATTCCGGGAAGCCTTGGAGGGGGCGTGTTTATGAACGCCGGCGCCTACGGGGGAGAGCTGTCTCAGGTGATCACCGAGGTGGTGGCTCTGATGCCCGACGGCCTTGTACACACATTTCCGGCCCGGGAGCTGGACTTCGGCTACCGGCACAGCGTGTTTTGCGAAAACGGCGGCATCGTCCTGAGTGCAGAGATGCAGCTTGCCAAGGGGGATCCGGAAAAGATCACGGAAACCATGAAGGACCTGAACCGCCGGAGGGTGGAAAAGCAGCCCCTGAACTATCCCAGCGCCGGCAGCACCTTCAAGCGGCCGGAGGGATATTTTGCAGGAAAGCTGATCCAGGACGCCGGCTGCCGGGGTCTGTCTGTGGGCGGAGCCCTCGTCTCTCCGAAGCATGCGGGATTCATTGTAAACAAGGGAGGTGCCACGGCTCAGGATATTCTGGACCTTATTCATCTGGTGCAGCTGCGGGTAAAGGAGACCTCCGGCGTGGATCTGGAGACGGAAGTCCGGATCATCGGGGAATAGAAGGAAGACTATGAAATTTCGATTAAAATACGACTGGCACACCCACACCATTTACTCTCACGGGCGGGGGACCGTGGAGGAAAATGTGCTGGAGGCCAGAAAAAAAGGGCTGGAATCCATTGCAATTACAGACCATGGGCCGGGGCACTTCGGCTACGGGTTCCGCAGGAAGGCAGTGCCCCGCATGCGGGGGGAGATCGATGCCCTCAATGAGAAATACGACGATATTCAGATTTATATGTCTGTGGAGGCAAATATTATCAACAGCTCCGGAAGGCTGGATGTAAAGCCGGAGGAGTTCGGGCTGTACGACTTTGTCAATGCAGGGTATCACTTCGGGACTCTGGGGGAAAACCCGGTGGCCTCCCTGCTGCTTCACGGCTGCAATCTGGCGGCCTCTTTGCTGAAGCGGTATCCGGCCTGGCTGGTGAAAAAAAATACACAGCTGGTGGTGCGCGCTCTGCGCGCCAACCGGATTACGGTGCTGACCCATCCGGGGGACAAGGCAAAGGTGGATCTTGCAGAGGTGTTTCGGGCCTGTGAGGAGACCGGAACGCTGCTTGAGATCAGCAACCGCCACAGCCAGCTGACGGTGGAGGAAATCCGCATGGCGGCACAGTACGATGTGAAGTTTATCTGCGGCAGCGATGCCCATGTTCCCCAGCGGGTGGGAACCTGCGAACGGTCTTCGGAAAGAGTCCTGGCGGCGGGGCTGGACCCGGGACGGGTGGTCAATCTGGTGCAGGAGGAAATGCCGCAGAAGGACGCACCGGAAGGTGCATAGCAGGGGCGCCGCGGAGCGCGCGGCACATCTGCTGGGATAACAGAAGATAAAACAGAATTTCGGGAGAACAAATGATATGCAGGTACTGATTGTTACAGGACTTTCCGGGGCGGGCAAGAGCAACGCCATGAATTATCTGGAGGATATGGGCTATTATTGCATCGACAATATGCCCCCTGCCCTGCTGGACTCCTTTATTTCGCTGGAAAAGCAGAACCGGCTGAACCTGGAGAAGGCTGCCTTTGTGATCGACATCCGGGGCCGTGCTTTTTTCAAGGATTTTGAACGGGTTCTGGAGGATCTGCGGGGGACCTCCGGGGATATCCGCCTGCTGTTTTTAGAGGCTACGGACGAGGCCCTTGTCCGCCGGTTCAAGGAAACGAGAAGAATTCATCCCTTAAGCGACGGGGGAACCAATTCCGACGCCATTCAGAGGGAAAAAAAGATGCTCCGCAACATCCGGAAAAATGCGGACTATATTATCGACACCACAAATCTCAAGCCCATGGAGCTGCAGAACAAGCTGCTGACCATGCTGTCCGACACCGAGGACAGAAGCGAGGTATTTACCATTACCGTCCAGTCCTTCGGCTACAAGCACGGCATGACCCTGGATGCGGATATGGTCTTTGACGCAAGATTTATTCCAAATCCCTATTACCTCAAGAGCATGCGGGAGCTCACCGGAAACAACCGGAGGGTCAGAGAATATGTAATGAAGTTTGAGGAAACACAGGAATTTGTAAAGCGCACCAGCCAGCTGGTGGAATATCTGATTCCGTACTATATGAAACAGGGGAAAATGAACATGGTCATCGCCTTCGGCTGCACCGGAGGACAGCATCGGTCTGTGGCCATGGCAAATGAGTTTTCGGATATTTTCCGGGAGCACGGGCGCAACGTCCGCACGGTTCACCGGGATGTCATGAAGCGGTAGCCTCAGGGGGCTTCAACAGGGGAAAACATTATGTACAGAACAAGAAATAATTCAGGCGGGGGACCGAAGATCGTGGTCATAGGGGGAGGAACCGGTCTGTCTGTCATCCTGCGGGGACTGAAAAAGGTATCCCGGAATCTGTCTGCCATTGTGACTGTGGCAGATGACGGAGGGGGCTCCGGCATGCTGCGGGACGATTACGGAATTCTGCCGCCGGGAGATCTGCGCAACTGCATTCTGGCTCTGGCCGACGAAGAAGACATTATGGAAAAGCTTCTGCAGTACCGCTTTACGGAGGGCCGCCTGGCGGGCCAGAACATGGGAAACCTGTTTATCGCAGCTCTGGCAAACCTTTACGGCGACTTTGAAATGGCTGTGGAAAAGCTTCACGATATTCTGAGGATCAAGGGCCATGTGCTTCCGGTGACCATTTCCAACGTGACCCTCTGCGCCCAGCTTAAGAACGGGCATACGGTCCGGGGGGAATCCCGGATTCCGGAGGAGGTCCGCAGGCAGAACAGTCCCATCGATTATGTCTTTCTTGATCCGCCGGATGTCAATGCTCTGCCCCGGGCCACGGACGCCATCCTTTCTGCGGATATTGTGATTCTGGGACCGGGAAGCCTTTACAGCAGCATTATTCCAAACCTTCTGGTCCGGGGAATCAACAGCGCCATCCGCAGCGCCGGAGGCATGAAGATTCTGGTGTGCAACGTCATGACCCAGCCAGGGGAGACCGACGATTACACCGTAACGGAGTACGCCAGGGCGGTAGAGCGCTATCTTGGAAAGGGCGTTCTTGAGTATATCCTTGTGAACAACCGCAAATGCACGGATGAGGAGCTCCGTCCTTACCTGGAGCAGGGGGTCCGGCAGATGTGCGCCAGCGACGAAGACAGAAAGGCCCTGCAGGAAATGGGCATCATCCTCATCGAAAGCGATATGATCACCGTGGGGGACGGAATGATCCGGCACGACGCATCCCGGATCAGCAATATTATCATGACCATGTTTCACGGTGCATAGACGCCGGCTCTGCCGGCAGAAAATACAAAGGGCGGCCGGAGGCCGCCCCTGCATGCGGCCAGAGGCCGCGGGTACTGCTGTGTGGATTTAGTCTCTCTTCTTGAATGTAGAACATTCAGTTTCAGAGGCATTGCAGCATGTTGACATTAATCCAGCCTGGCTCGCTACCTTGATGGTTTCTGCTGTGCAGTGATCGGATTCGTTATACTTGCATTCATCCACGTTGCACTTGACATTTGTTGAAGTGTTCATCATCATTTCCGTACCTTTCTGCAACCCTTTCGGTTACGGTGTTATTGTGTGCGGGATTTTTTTTTCTATACGGTTTTTTTGTGAGAATCGGGCAACCGGGAGGTGGTTTTCATGTCATTTTCAACAGAGACAAAAAAAGAACTGGCTCAGATCATTCCGGAAAAGAAGTGCTGTATGCTGGCGGAAATCGCAGGTTTTGCGCGGATGAACGGAACCATCCGCCTCATGGGAGGGGGCCGGATGAATGTTTCCATGACCACGGAGGACCCGGCGGCTGCCCGGCTTGTGAAAAAACTGCTGCAGACATATTTTGATACAGGAACTCACCTGGATATTGTGGCCGGAGGAGCCCTGGGACGCAAAAAAAGCTACCGGCTCACCTTTGAGGACGGAGAAGTGGGGGAACAGATGCTCCGGGAGGTGGGGCTCATGACGGTGCAGGAGGGAAGCAATGTGCTGGTGGAAGGGATTCCTTCCGATGTGATCCGGAAAAAATGCTGCAAGCGGGCCTATCTGAGAGGTGTGTTTATCGCTGCGGGATCTGTGAACCACCCCGAAAAGGGCTATCACCTGGAGATGGTGTGCAGAAACCAGTACATCGGAGGGGATCTGAAAAAGCTTATGAACAGCTTTGATCTCAACGCCCGGATGGTGGAGCGCAAGGGCAGCTTTATCGTGTACATCAAGGAAAGCGAACGGATCGTGGACTTTATGAACATCGTGGGGGCCTACAGTCAGCTTCTGGAGTTTGAGAATGTCCGGATTGTGAAGGATATGAGAAACCGGACCAACCGGATCGTAAACTGCGAAAGTGCAAACATGGACAAGTCCATCGATGCAGCCAGCCGGCAGGTGGAGGACATCCGGCTGGTGGATGCCAGGATGGGCCTTGGGAATCTTTCTCCCAAGCTGCGGGATGTGGCCCTGCTGCGGCTTGAGCATCCGGATCTGCCTCTGAAGGAGCTGGCGGAGCTCACCAGTCCCCCGGTGAGCAAAAGCGGAGTCAACCACCGGCTGAAGCGGATCGGAGAGCTGGCCCAGCGGCTCCGGGAGGAAGGAGAAACGGATGAATCTGTATGATGTTGCAGTCATCGGCGCCGGAGCATCCGGCATGATGGCGGCCCTTGGGGCCGGAGAGCTGGGGGCGTCGGTACTGCTCCTTGACGGAAATGAAAAGGAAGGGAAAAAGCTTTACGCTACAGGCAACGGCCGCTGCAACCTTACAAACAGCAGGATTGAGGGTTCGGAGGAGATCCGGCGGCGGTTTGAAAGCCTGGGGCTTCTGATCCGGGAGGAGGACGAAGGCCGCTGCTACCCCTATTCCGGTCAGGCGGCTTCTCTGGTGGCAGTGCTTTGCCGGGGGCTGGACCGGCACGGGGTGAGGCGGATGTTAGGAGACCGGGTCACGGCCCTGGAAAAGGAGGACGGGTGCTTTGTGCTGCACCGGGAGTCCGGCGAGGACTGCCGGGCCCGGAAGGTGATCGTTGCAGCAGGAGGCCGCGCCGGACTGAAGTTCGGCAGCACCGGGGACGGATACGGGTTTGCCAGAGCCTTCGGCCACACCCTGACGCCGCCCCGGCCGGGGCTGGTGGCAGCAGAGTCGGAGGATCCCCATATGGCGGAGCTGAAGGGTGTCCGGGCCCGGGGATCGGTTCAGCTGGAGCTGGAAGGAAAGGTGATTGCCCGGGAAGCAGGAGAGCTGCAGTTTACCGGCACCGGCATTTCCGGAATCTGTGTATTTAACCTTTCCAGACATATGGATGCTCCACGGCCTGCGGGCAAGAACAAAAAGAAAAAGAAACGGGCAGATGGGAAAGATGCCCGGAAGGAGGCTTCGGAAAAGCATTACTGCATCGCTGCAGATCTGGCGCCGGACCTTTCGGAAAAGGAGCTGCTGCAGTTTGAAATGACTGCGGCAGAAGGTCTGGGATATACCGGGGAAGGGCCGGCGGACCCCCGGCTCCTTGCCCAGGTGCTGTCCGGAATGATCAACAGCCGCCTGGCGGAGGTCATCAGCCGCAGAGCGGCTGCAGGGGCTGCGGATGGCAGAGAAATGGCCCGGGCTGCAGCTCTTATCAAAAGGTTTCCTGTAAATGTAAGCCATACCAAGGGCTGGGAGGAAGCCCAGGTCACCGTAGGGGGCGTGCGGATGGAGGAGATTCATCCCGAAACCATGGAATCAAAGCTTGCCTCCGGGCTTTATTTTTGCGGCGAGGTTCTGGACTTTGACGGTCCCTGCGGCGGCTACAATCTGCAGTGGGCCTGGGAGTCCGGCCTGCGGGCCGGGGCTTGCGCCGCCGGGGCGGCCCGGGGAAGGGCTGAGGCGGACAGGCTCTGACGGGGCCGTTTCCGGACAGGCCGGGGCTTTGCCGTGGGGCCGCCCGGGGCGGCCGGGAAACGGTGTGCAAAGAAGTAAAAGAAGAAACAGAAAAGGGGGATCCGCCATGCTTCGCATGACACAGATCAGACTGAACCAGAACGAACCGGCGGCGCTTCTGCCGGAAAAAATCGGAAAGCTTCTGCGGATCCGGGATTTTCGGCCTCTGAGCTGGAAGATTGTCCGGGAGTCTGTGGACGCCAGGAAAAAACCGGAGATCCGCTTTATTTATACGGTGGATTTTTCCGTGGAAAACGAAGAGGCGCTGCTGAAAAAAGCAGAGAAAATAAAAGGAGTGGATCTGAAGCCTGCTCCAAAGCAGGCATACGAGCTGCCGGAGAACCGGAGAAGTCCTGAAAGGCAGCGCCCCGTGGTCATCGGAACAGGCCCCTGCGGACTTTTTGCGGCCCTGACACTGGCCCAGGCAGGGGCCCGGCCCCTGGTGCTGGAGCGGGGAAGAGACGTGGAGCAGCGGACCCGGGACGTGGAGCATTTCTGGAACACCGGAGAGCTGGATCCCGTGTCCAACGTTCAGTACGGGGAAGGGGGCGCAGGAACCTTTTCCGACGGAAAGCTCACCACGGGCATCAAGGACGTCCGGATCGCCAGAGTCAACCAGCTGTTTATTGAAGCAGGGGCCCATCCTTCCATTGCATATGCCCAGCTTCCCCACATCGGCACAGACGTTCTGCGCCAGGTGGTGCGCCGGCTGCGTGAGAAAATCATTGCCCTGGGCGGGGAAGTGCGGTTTGAAACCCGGGTCACCGGCATTGTGACGGAGCCGGAAGCAGGGGGGAATGTCGGGGACTCAGCGGCTGCGGGCGCCGGTGGAACGGAAGCGGCTGGGGCTGCCGGAGTGCCTGCGGGCACTCCGGGAACGGAAAAGCAGCGACTTACCGGGCTGATTTTAAACGGCGGCGAAATCCTTGCCTGCGATACG
>JBJFFZ010000118.1:0-9337 GCA_051892195.1 Anaerovoracaceae bacterium | reverse complement strand
TCCTTTAACGGATTCTAAATATAGAATTACGTGGTCATACACAGTTGAAAACACATGGAGCAGGTGGCCTATATGATCTATACCTCCGGTTCCACAGGAAGACCGAAGGGGGTCATGATCCAGCACAGAGCCATGATGAACTTCCTGCAGTTTACGGCGGACTGCTTCCATATTACGGAGGATAGCCGCCTTGCATGCCACTGCAACTTCTCCTTTGACGTGTCTGTGGAGAGTCTGTTCGGATCCCTTATGGCAGGGGGCATGGTCTTTATCGTTTCAGAGGAGACAAGAAAAGACCCGGCGCTGATGCGGGCATTTATCCGGGAGCACGGCATCAACGGAGGCAGCTATCCGACCCAGTTCGGGCAGCTTCTGGGGGCGGATGAGCCCCTGGATGTGGACTATTTCTGCATCGCCGGAGAAAAAATGAACACGGTTCCGAAGGTGCGGGGAGCCCTCTTCAACGGCTACGGGCCTACGGAGTTTACCGTTTATTCCACCGTATACCAGTTAGACAAAGAGAAAACCTACCGGGATATTCCCATCGGAAGACCTGCAGCCAACTGCAGCGCCTATGTAACCGACGCCTACGGCAATCTCATGCCGAGGGGCATGACGGGAGAGCTGTGCCTTGCAGGACCTCAGCTTGCCCTTGGCTACTGGAAGCAGGAGGAGCTCACAGAGGAAAAATTCCGGCCCCTTGGAGAAGAAAGTACGGAAATGGTCTACCATACGGGAGATCTGGTGCGATGGGATGAGGAGGGCAATCTGATCTATGCCGGCCGTATGGATTTTCAGGTAAAGCTGAGAGGGTACCGGATCGAGCTTGGAGAAATCGAATCGGCAGCCCTGCGCTGCCCTGGCGTCACAGAAGCCCTGGCCCTTGTAAAAAATGAACAGATCTGTCTGTATTTTACCTGCAGCACAAGTGCTGCGGGAGATTTCCTGCGCCCGTTTTTAGAAAAGGAGCTGGCGTCCTACATGGTGCCGTCGGTGCTGATGCAGCTTCCGTCCATGCCGGTGAACGCAAACGGAAAAATCGACAGAGCAAAGCTTCCTGAGCCTGAGGCTGCTTTCGGGACACTGGAAATGATCCCTCCAAAGAATCAGACGGAACAGCAGCTGTTTGCCCTTGCAGCATCTATCCTCGGAACAGAGCACTTCGGTGTGACGGACAATCTGGTTTCTCTGGGTCTCAGCTCACTGGATGCCATGAAGCTCAGCGCCGCCGCAGAAAAGCAGCTGGGGGCGGCACTTCGTGTTGCGGTCATTATGAAGCATCCGTTCATCCGGTCCCTGGCACAGGAGCTTTCGCACGCCGGGGCTGCGGAAGAAGGACTTCCGCAGCTGAAACCGTACCCTCTGCAGGAATTTTATCCCCTGACAGAAAATCAGATGGGTGTTTACCTTGACTGGGAGCTGCACCGCACTACAACACAATACAATATTCCATTTGTATTCCGGTTTGATGAGGAGCCGGAGGTGCTCTGCCGTGCTGTAAAACAGGCTGCAGCTGCCCGCAGCTGTCTGAGAGCCCAGCTGGTACTCACGGACGAAGGTGTGGTACAGAGATTTCGCAGGGATGGGGAGATTCAGGTGGAGATGGTCACTTTGGATCACCAGCCGGATGCAGGGTGGTTTCAGGAGCAGATGCGTCCCTTTGATCTCCTGAAGGAGCCTCTTTACCGGTTTATGATTGCAGATACTCCGGCGGGGACTTTCCTTTTCATGGATATTCACCATATCATCTTTGACGGTCTTTCTGCAGATCTTTTCCTGGAGGACATCCGCAGAGGCTGCCTTGGGATTGTTCCGGAGGAAGAAACCGTGTCCTTCTTTGACTATGCACTTTATGAGAAGGAACTGACAGAAAGCAGAGCTTTCGCCGCTGCGGAACAGTATTTTGACGGATTGCTGCAGGGAGTGGAACCTCATGCAGTCATTTTTTCCGGTGAGACCCAGCAGATGCCTATATGCGGTGTACAGGCGGAGGTTTCCCGGAGGGATATCCGGGCCTTCTGCAGCCGCAGTGAGATCACAGAGGGAAGCTTCTGGCATGCAGTCTTCGGGGAGGTTATGTTCCGTCTCACAAGAGAACCGGAGCTCCTTTATGTTACAGCCAGCAGCGGACGGGCCGGGGTTTTGGGCCTGGAAAACACCGCCGGCATGTTTGTCCGGACGGTTCCTGTGGTGCTTCACAGAGGCGGCAGGGATCACGGTTCCATAAAAACAGCAGACTACGCCGCAGAGGTTCATGCACAGCTTCAGGAGAGCTATGCCATGGACCTGTATCCGTATACAAGAATGGTGGACCGGCACAAGGTCCGCTCAGAGATCATGTTCCTTTATCAGGGAGGGCTTTCGGCTTCTGCCCGGGCATCTCATGCAGCAGGCAGGGATCTCACCTCCGATACTGCAAAATTCCCTCTGGAGGTAACCGTCTATTCTTCTGAGGACCGCTATACAGTTGCCATTTCCTGTGACGGCTACCGGTTCTCGGAAGGCGATATCCGGCTTCTGGCAGAGGCTATGGTGCATGGGGCACAGCATATGGTCCAGGCAGATACTCTGGGAGAGGTCTGTGTTCTCAGCCATGACCAGCAGCAGGGCATGATGGAGCAGTCAACGGGCGCTGCAATGGAATACGACACAGAAAAAACCTGGGTGGATTATTTCTGTGAGCAGGCAGACGCTGCGCCGGAGGCACCCGCTGTTACAGACAGCAGGGGCACTCTGACGTACCGCCAGCTTGATGAGCAGTCGGACTGTGTGGCAGCGTGGCTTCTTTCAAAGGGCCTGGCGCCGGAGCAGTTTGTGGCAGTCAAAATGGACCGCAGAAAAGAATTTGCCGTGGCAGCTTTAGGCATACACAAGGCAGGGGGGGCCTATGTTGCTATCGACCTGACCTATCCAAAGGAAAGAATCCGCTATCTGCTGCAGGATTCCGAGGCAGCCTTTGTTTTAGATGAGGCTCTGGTTAATGAAATCGTTTCGGAAAATCCCCAGGCGGAAAGAATCAATCACGCCCGTCCCGACGGGCTGGCCTACATGGCCTATACATCCGGTTCTACAGGAAATCCAAAGGGCATCATGATTCCTCACAGGGCCATGCTGAACTTTGTCCAGTTTATCGTTCAGGAGTTTCAGATTACGGAAGAAAGCCGTCTGACCTGTCACTGCAGCTTTTCTTCGGATGTATCTTTAGAGAGTATCTTTACCTCTCTGATCTGCGGGGCGAATGTGTTCCTGGTGCCGGAGGAAATCCGCAGAGATGTGCTGAAGATGCGCCGTTATATCCGCGAAAACCGCATTACGGGAGGCAGCTATTTTACCCAGTTCGGACAGCTGCTGGGAGCGGATGAGACTCTGGATCTGGATTATATTGCCCTGATCGGAGAGAAGATGACGGCGGTTCCAAACATTACCGGCCGGGTCTACAATACCTACGGCCCTACGGAATTTATTGAGGCTACATATTATCTGCTGGACAGCCAGAAGGAATATGACGATATTCCGGTGGGCCGCCCGATGCACAACTGCACGGCGGTGATTCTGGACAGCTGCGGGCAGCTGCTTCCTGCAGGCATTGCGGGGGAAATCTGCCTTGCCGGTCCTCAGATGGCCAGGGGCTACTGGAAGCTTCCGGAAAAGACGGCGGAGGTGTTTACGGTGATGGAGCACGGTCCTCTGAAAGGGATGCGGGTGTACCACACGGGAGACCTGGGCCGCTGGAACCGGGATGGGGAACTGGAATTCCTTGGAAGAATCGACTTCCAGGTAAAGCTGAGAGGCTACCGGATCGAACCGGGTGAGGTGGAGGCCAGGGCCGCAAAATTCCCGGGCATCCTCCAGGAGGTTGCGGTGGTCAGAAAAGACCGGCTCTGTCTGTACTACACGGCAGACCGCGACATAGACGAGGCGAAGCTCCGCAGATTTCTGGGGGAAACTCTGGCTTCATACATGGTTCCTTCGGAGTTCCTCTGTCTTGAGGAAATGCCTCTGACACCAAACGGAAAAATCCGCAGGGAGGCCCTGCCGGACCCGGTGATTTCGGAACAGGCTGTGATTCTTCCTGCAACGGAAACAGAGGAGGCTCTCTTTGCCATTGCAGCAGGACTGCTTAAGACGGATGCCTTTGGGGTGGAGAGCAATCTGATCTCCCTTGGCATGAGCTCTTTAGGTGCAATGAAGCTCAGCGTGGCCGTCCGTCAGGAGCTGGGACGGGAGCTTTCCGTGGCAGACATCATGCGTCAGCCGGAGATCCGGGCTCTTGCGGTAATCCTGCAGCAGGATGCGGCAGCAGAAGAGGAAACGCTTTGCCATTATCCGGAACAGGCGGAATATCCTCTTGCGGAAAACCAGCGGGGGGTTTATCTGGAATGCATGCGGGAGCCTGCATCCACCCGGTACAATCTGCCTGTGGTGTGCCGCTTTGACGGAAAGGAGCCGCAGAAGCTTGCAGAAGCAGTCGGAAAGGCGGCAGCAGCCCATACGAGCCTCAGCCTCCGCATGAGGGAGGTCCGGGGGGAAGTGGCGCAGTATATAGAGAAGGAAGAGGCGCTTTCGGTTCCTGTTACCTTCCTGGATCATGAACCGGAGACAGAGGATTACCGCAGCCGGATCCGTCCGTTTGATCTTGCTGCAGGCCCGCTGGTGCGGGCGGAAATTCTTGTGAGTCCGGCATCGGTATACCTGTTCCTCGATTTCCATCATCTGGTATTTGATGGTATTTCTGCGGATATTTTCCTTGCTGATGTTCTTAAGGCTTATAACGGAGAAGAAATCCCGCCGGAGCAGATCACTGCCGCAGATGCTGCACTGTACGAACAGTCTCTGAAAGAAACAGGGACCTACCGGGAGGCAGAAGGGTACTTTGACGGTCTTCTTGCCGGTGCAGCAGCATTATCATACCCGGCATCCGCAGCCGCGGATGGAGAGGGGCCGAAGCGGGTTATCCGGAAAATGTCCAGGGCAAAGGCAGACGCATTTCTTCTGGCACAGGGAATTACGGCCAGCAGCTTCTGGCACAGTGCTTTTGCGGAAGCCCTGTACCGCCTGACCAGGGAGGAAAGCTTCCTTTACCTTACAGTCAGCAGCGGAAGAAGCGGTTCTTCCGGCCTTGACCGCACTACAGGAATGTTTGCAAGGACCATTCCTGTTGTTTACCGTAAAAATGTTCCGGACACCAGTGTAAACAGCTATCTTCATGCAGTGCACGACCAGCTTCAGGAAACCATTTCCCGGGACTTTTACCCGTACACCGCCCTGTCCGAGCGCTTCGGCCTGCGGGGTGAGGTGATGTTCCTGTATCAGGGCGCCCTGATGGAAGGAGGAAATCTTCAGGAACGGGTGACTTTCGATCTGTCCGGGGATCAGGTGAAATTCCCGCTGGACATCATCGTATATCCGGAAGGGGACAGCTATACCCTGTGTCTGGAATACGACGGAGCCCTTTACAGCCGGGAGGATATGGAGCTTCTGGCCGGCGCCGTGGTGCATATGGCAGAAAATCTCACGGATGCAGAGACCGTAAATGATGCCTCTGTGCTGAGCCCTGCTGAAGAGCAGGCAGTGAAGGAGCTTTCAAAAGGGGAGGCTCTGGAATATGACCGCACAAAGACCTGGGTGGATCTTTTCCTTGAGCAGGCTGCGGCCCGGCCGCAGAAAACCGCTGTATCCGACGGCAGCACCTCCCTGACATACCGGGAGCTGGATGCCCTTTCCGACCGGTTTGCCGCATACCTCCTGGCACAGGGCATTGCGCCGGATGACTTTGTTGCAGTGCGCATGGACCGTGTGAAGGAGATTTCTGTGGTGCTTCTCGGCATCCACAAGGCAGGGGCTGCCTATGTGCCGTTCGATCTCGACTGCCCGCAGGAGCGGGCGGACTTTATGCTTTCGGATTCCGGCGCAAAGCTTCTCGTTACGGAAGACGTTGTAAAGGAAGCTCTGGCAGAAGTCACCGAAGCAGCGCCGGTAAGAAATATGACCCCGGAAAACATCGCCTATATGATCTACACCTCCGGTTCTACGGGAACACCGAAGGGGGTTATGATTCAGCACAAGGCCCTGATGAATTTCACACAGTTTATCTGCGCCCATTTCGGGCTGACGGCGGAGAGTCATATTTCCTGTCATGTAAATTTTGCCTTTGATGCATCAGTGGAGGATCTGTTCCCGGTTTATACCGTGGGAGGAACCCTTTACATCGTTCCGGAGGAAATCCGGCGGGATGTGTATCTCATGCGGCAGTTTATTGTGAAGCACAGAATCAACGGAGGAAACTATTCCACTCAGTTTGGACAGCTGCTGGCTGCGGATGAGCCTCTGACCCTGGATTATATCAATCTGGGGGGCGAAAAGATGACGGCGGTTCCAAAGATCAGCGGCCGTGTGTTCAACACCTACGGCCCTACGGAGTTTACGGACGACTCAACCTATTTTGAAATCGACAAGACAAAGACTTACCGCAATATTCCTATCGGACGGCCGCTGTACAACTGCACGGCCTATGTTGCCGACCCTTGCGGGCAGCTCCTTCCGAAGGGCGCTGTGGGGGAACTTTGTATGGCGGGACCTCAGATGGCGAAGGGCTACTGGAACCGTCCGGAGCTGACGGCGGAGAAGTTCCGGGTGCTGGGCACCTCCGTGCCGGAGATGGTATACCATACGGGAGACCTGGTGCGCTGGAATTCTGAGGATCAGCTGGAATATCTGGGAAGAATGGATTTCCAGGTAAAGCTGAGAGGCTACCGCATTGAGCTGGGCGAAATAGAATCCGCCGCCATGAATTACCCGCCGGTGAAGATTGCGGCGGCAGAGGTGCGAAAAGAACAGATCTGTCTGTATTTTGAGGCCTCAGAAGACGTGGATACACAGGCCCTTGGCGCCTTTATGGAGCGGACTCTTTCCGATTACATGGTTCCCTCTGCCTTTGTGCAGCTTGTGTCCATGCCGCTGAATCAGAACGGAAAAATTGACCGGAAGAAACTTCCGGATCCGGTGCTTGCCCAGGCGCAGTGCACGGCTCCTGCAACGCCTCTGGAAGAGCAGCTCTTTGACTGCGCTGCTGAAATTCTCGGGCACAGTGCCTTTGGGGTTACAGATGATCTCATTGCCGTGGGCATGTCCTCTCTGGGAGCCATGCGCTTCAGCGCAGCCCTTGCAAGAGAGCATGACCTTGCGGTGCGGGTGGCGGATATTATGCGCACCCCGGTGATCCGTGTGCTGGCGGAGGCTCTGAAACAGGGCGGGGAGGCAGCGCCGGCTCTTCAGGTTCCGTCCTATCCGGCCCGGGCCCTTTACCCGCTGACCCACAATCAGCTGGGTGTGTACCTGGACTGGGAAATGAGTCCGGGCACTACAGAATACAACAACCCGTTTGTATACGGCTTTGCAGATGTCAGTGAAGGACAGCTGAAGGATGCCGTCCGCAGGGTGATGGAAACCCATCCGTATCTCATGACCACTCTGGTGATGGAGGGCAGCACCCTGATGCAGAAGCCGGGAAATCCTGAGGATCTGCAGATCGCCGTTTCCCATGTGGCGGAAGCACCGGAGCCTGTCTGGTTCCAGCAGAAGGTGCGGCCGTTTGATCTGCACAACGAACCCCTCTACCGCCTGGAAATCGTCGCATCACCATCCGGCATATATCTCTTTGCGGATTTCCATCATATTATCTATGACGGGCTTTCCGGGGATCTCTTCCTTCAGGACCTGATCCGGGCGCTGGCAGGAGAGAAACCTGCAGAAGAAGAGGCGTCTGCCTTTGACTATGCCCTTTATGAGCAGGAGCTTCTTGCCGGAGAAGCCTTTGCTAAGGCGGAGGCGTATTTCCATGATCTGGCTGCAGGAGCAGCCGCAGTTTCATGGCCTGTTTCGGATATTCCTGACGGAACGGCTGTGGGCGTGGTGCGGAAAACTGTCCGCCGGGCCGAAATCGAAGAATTCTGCAGAAAGGAACGGATTACCGCCAGCTCCTGCTGGCATGCAGCCTTTGCGGAAGCGCTGCAGCGCCTTACCCGTGCCGAGATGCCTCTTTATACCACGGTCAGCAACGGCAGGCTGGGAGATCCGGGACTGGAACACACTGCAGGCATGTTTGCCAAGACCCTTCCGGTGGTTCTTCGGGAGACGGGGGAAAAACACGGAGACGAAACGGTTTCTTCCTTTGTGGGCTTTATGCACCGGCAGCTTCTGGACAGCTTTGCCCAGGATTACTACCCGTTTGCGAAGCTGGTGGAAAAATTTGGTATTCGTCCGGAGATCATGTTCAACTACCGCAGCGATATGCTGGAGGCAGGGGAGCAGGGAGAGGTGGTCATTCACGCTCTGATGCCGGACAAGGTAAAATTCCCTCTGGAGCTTACAGTGTACCCTCAGGGGCAGGACTTTGTACTGATCATCGAATACGACGGCCATATGTACGGCGCTGCAGATATGGAGCTTCTGGCCGGAGCCATTGTCTGCGCGGCCCAAAATCTCACCCGGGCAGAAAGGGTACGGGATGTTGCCCTTGTGTCCGAAGAGGAGCAGCAGCGGATTCTCATGCATTCAAAGGGCATGGAATTTGCCTATGACGCCACGGAAACCTGGCTGGATCTCTTCTTCCGCCAGACCGATGCCGCGCCGGACCGCATGGCGGTGGCCGACGACCACAGCTCTATGACCTATGCCCAGCTGGACGAACAGTCCGACCGGTTTGCCGCATGGCTGATTCAGCAGGGTGTAAAGCCGGATGACTTTGTGGTGGTTCGCATGGGAAGAGTCAAGGAGTTTATGGTGGCTGTGCTGGGCATCCACAAGGCCGGGGCAGCTTACGTGCCGATCGATCTGGAATACCCGCCGGAGCGGGTGGCATACATGCAGGAAAATGCAGATGCCAGAATTATTGTTTCAGAGGAGCTTATAGAGCAGGCCCTGCTGCAGGTGCCGCAGCATCCTGGAAGAATCTGTCTGGCCGGTCCGGACAACACCGCCTATATGATCTATACCTCCGGTTCCACCGGAAAGCCGAAGGGGGTTATGATTCCTCACCGGGGACTTCTGAACTTTGTTCACTGCATCCGCCACAGCTACGAAATCACAGAGGACAGCCGCATCACCCTGATGAAGAACTTTGCCTTTGATGCGTCCATCGAAGACATGTATCCGGTGCTCACAAAGGGCGGCGTGCTCTTTATCATCAATGAGGAGGTCCGCCACGATATAGGTCTGATGCTTGAGTTTGTTAAAGCTAATCAGATTAACGGAGGAGGATATCCGACCCAGTTCGGTCAGCTTATGGCCGCAGAGGAATCTCTGAAGGTTCAGTATCTGACGGCAGGGGGCGAGGCCA
>JBJFFZ010000117.1:0-9376 GCA_051892195.1 Anaerovoracaceae bacterium | reverse complement strand
CTGCCGTGGTGCCGGACGAGCGACTTCTGAGACGGGGACTATGCTTTCCGCCGTCCGTGAACAGAGACATTGGCTGGTAGTCGGAGCTGCAAATGTTTTTCCAGCGCAGCTGGAAAAAATTTGGCCGCGGAGACTTCCCCAATGTCTGTGAACAGGCGCTCGAAAGCACTCCCCGGCGAAGCGGAGCCTTTGGCACCCCGGCAGATGCCCTGTCCATGCAAAACGCATCTGTCAGGTGCACCGCAAAGGCGGCCGCCGGGGTGCCGGATGAGCGAAACGGATTCATTTGCACCACGGCTACGGCCCCACAGGAGAAATCGGACCTGACAAAAAAATATTAATAATTCATATATTTTTAAAAGTCCAAAACAATACTAAAGGAAAATATATTGGATTGAAAAATATTTATCTATGTGATACAATTCCTGTGAACTACATAGATGGTAGGCGGTTTGTCCTCTTCGGAGGGATGATTGCCCTCCGATTACATATTCCTTAATGGGAGATTGTAAGAAAGGGGGGATGGCGATGGGAATCGTTGAGATGATCGCAGTGCTGAGTTTCGGTTTGGCCTGCTTCAGCATAGGATACACCTTCGGCAAAGATCACAGAACAAAAAAGTAACCGCCCAGTCCGCAAAACAAGGCGATTACTTTTCGTCAAAATAAATTTATTCGGACAAACCGTCGATCGGTAGTTCCCGAGGCATCTGTTCACAGCAGGTGCCTCTTTTCGCATTCAATATATCATATGATTATCAAAGAATCAAGAAAAGTATTTTTTTCTTAATGCACAGTCAGGGAACTCTTCCATATGCGGATCACTCCGTCTGCGGCTCGGCTGCGCGCTGCAGGTGCTTCACCACCCGCTTTTCCAGCTTCGGCCGGTCCAGGCGCATCTGGGAGCCGCACTTGAGGCATCGGATCCGGAAATCCATGCCGGCGTACATGACCTCGAAGCGGTTTCCGCCGCAGGGATGAGGCTTTTTCAGCTCGACTACGTCCCCGATCTGTATTTTCATAGGCATGGACCTCACCTCCTGTCAGTCTTATCCCAGTCCGCAGTTTTCCATCAGACCGGGCCCCGGAAACGATTCCGGATACCACGCACCGGCCCGGTCCGGTTCGGCGCAGGTGCGCCGCTCCCACGGCCCGAAACGGGATTTCCGATTGCTGCTCTTTGGTTATGTTCCTGCTTTCCCGGCAGATTACTTCTTTTCGATCTTATCTGCGCCGAAGTAAGGTCTCAGAACCTCAGGGATTGTGATAGAACCGTCTTCGTTCTGGTAGTTTTCCAGAATTGCCGCAAAGGTTCTGCCTACTGCAAGTCCGGAACCATTGAGTGTGTGAACAAATTCCGGCTTTGACTTCGGATCTCTTCTGAAGCGGATGTTGGCCCGTCTTGCCTGGAAATCCTCAAAGTTTGAGCAGGAAGAAATTTCAACATATCTGCCGTAGCTCGGCATCCATACTTCGATATCATAAGTCTTTGCAGAGCTGAAACCAGTATCGCCTGTGGACAGAATAATCACCCTGTAAGGGATCTCCAGCTTCTGCAGAAGCACCTCTGCATCGTTGGTCAGCTTTTCCAGCTGCTCATAAGACTCTTCCGGCTTAACAAACTTGACCATTTCAACCTTGTTGAACTGATGCTGTCTTACCAGACCTCTCGTGTCACGGCCTGCAGAACCGGCCTCCTTGCGGAAGCAAGGCGTATATGCAGTGTAATTGATCGGCAGGCTGTCCCCGTCCAGAATTTCATCACTCAGGAGATTTGTTACAGGAACCTCCGCTGTCGGAATCAGGAACTGATCCACCTCCGGCAGATGATACATATCGTCCTCAAACTTCGGAAGCTGGCCCGTACCCGTCATGGCAGCTCTGCCAACCATAAACGGCGGAAGAATCTCCGTATAATCCTGTTCCATGGTGTGGGTGTTCAGGAAGAAATTAATGATGGAACGCTCGAGCCTTGCACCTGCGCCCTTGTACACCGTGAATCTCGCGCCGGAAAGCTTTGCAGCCCGGTCAAAGTCAAGAATGTCCAGATCCGTACCCAGATCCCAGTGAGGCTTAAAGTCGAAGTCAAACTTTCTCGGTTCTCCCCAGCGTCTGATTTCCACATTGTCTGAATCATCCTTACCGATGGGGTCCTCCGGATTTGGTGTATTCGGAATGCCCAGCAGAACCTCTCTCAGCTCTGCCTGCACCGCCTTCACCTGCTCATCGAGACCGGCGATCTTTCCGGAAAGCTCCTTCATCTCAGCCATGAGGGCAGTGGTGTCCTCTCCCGCCTTCTTCATCTTCGGAATTTCCTTAGACGCCTTGTTCTGCTCCGCTTTCAGAGCTTCCACCTCAGCCAGCAGCGCTCTTCTCTTATCGTCAAGCTCAACCGTCCGACCGATATTGTAGTCGCCCTTGCCTCTTGATTCAACGGCTTTTTTTACATTATCAAAGTCGTCGCGAATTCTCTTAATGTCTAACATTTTTCATTGCCTCCAACTAAACATATATAAAAATTAAATAAAACACAAATAAATAATTCCATCATCTCGGCTCTAAAGCCCATGCCTACCATCGCCTATTACCGATACACGGCCGCTCCGCGGTCCCCCGGAGCCGGCAGCCCCGGCTTCGCTGCGAACCCCCGCAAACGCGCTGCCGGCTTTTCGCGGCTGTGTCCGAAAAGCCCCGGCACAGCCGCACCCGGGCGCCCCTGCGGGGCGCCCGGCCTCAGGAAAAAAGGCTGCTATGCAGCCTCTTCCCCGTCGGCAGGAGCCGTCGTATCTGTATCGCCAATTGGCGATGTTTCTTCATTTACCTCAGGAGCAGGCTCCGTTCCGCTGACTTCACCAGCGTCTGCGCCGCCCTGTGTCATCTGGCTGAGATAGCTCTGCAGCTGATTCAGGTAGCGGCCGTATGCGGACCAGTCCCCGTTCTTCTGGGCGTTTACTGCATTATTATACGCCTCATTTGCCTTCTGGGCCAGCTGACTCAGGGTCAGACTGCCGGTATTTTCCGTGCCCGTTTCACCTTCGCCGGAAGGAGTATTTTCATCCACATAGGAAGCACCCATATTAAACAGACTGTCCAGAGCCTCTGCCAGAGTCGGTGCGTAGGCGATCTGGTCACCGTAGGCAACGATCACGCGCTTTACTTCCGGCAGGCTGGTGTCGTTGGATGATTCCAGATAAACCGGCTCTACATACAGGAGAGAGTCGTCGATCGGAATGACGAACATATCCCCTCGCGTATACTTGGAGCCGGAGGAGTTCCAGAGGGAGAATTCCTTGGAAATCTCCGTATTCTGGTCAATCTGAGACTCGATCTGCATCGGACCGTAGATGACCTTGTCCTTCGGCAGACGGTAGTTGATCAGCTCCCCGTAATGCTCGCCGTCATTTCTGGCCACCAGCAGGCCCGTCATATTCTTCTTTCCGGAAGGTGTAAACGGAATGGAATTGATAAACTCTTCCTTTTCCTGACCCGGAAGCTTCATGATATAGTAGTTCGGTTCCATGGTCTTTTCTTCCTGACCATAGATCTCGGTTCCGATGCTCCACCGGTCTTCGTTGAGATAGAACGCACTGACATCCGTCATGTGGTATCTCTGGTAAATCTGCGCCTGGATGGCAAACAGCGTGTTGGAGTAGCGGATATGCTCCTGCAGATCCTCCGGCATCTCAGACGCATCCTTAATCAGACCCGGGTAGATCTTGCTGATGGTCTCGCAGATCGGCTCATCCGTCACCTTGTAGAAGCTGGTGCTTCCGTCATAGGCGTTGATCACAACCTTGATCGGATTGCGGATATAGTTGAATGTTGTGATCCCGTCACCCAGAGTGGATTTTTCGGAATACGGATAGTAGTTGCTCATGGTGTAGGCATCCATGATCCAGTAAAGCTGTCCGCTCTCGGAAACCACGATATACGGGTCGGAATCATAGGACAGGAACGGTGCGATCTTTGTCACACGATCCATGATATTTCTTTCGTACAGGATCTTTGAATCCTTTGTGATATTTGTGGAAACAAGAATCTTGAGATTCTGTTCCTTCACTGCGTAAAACAGCCGCTTGAACAGGGACAGGCGGATGCCGTGTTCCCCTTCGTATTCGCTGTAGACGTTCTCATTTCCGCTCGGATAGTCAAATTCCTTTTCGTTGGTGTTTGTGATGACATAATCATCCGTAGACTCTCCGAAGTAGATTTCCGGTCTTGTGACCTTCAGGTCCTCCGTATCGGAAACCGGAGGAATGTTGTCCACCAGCATTTCCGGCTGACCGGTCGCTGTGATGGCATCCACTCTGGAAAGGGTGATGCCGTAGCCGTGGGTATACTTGATGTGCTTGGAAAGCCACGACACATCCGTGCCCAGATTGGAGCTGTTCATTTCGCGGGCAGATAAGAAGGTCTGGGTATATTCGCCGTCGATCATATATCTGTCCACGTCAACATCGTTAAAGCTGTAGTAGGTACGGATACTCTGCGTCTGGTTGTAGAACTGCTTGGACGGCCCGAAGTCGTTGATTCGGATATTGGAAATGGTCGGCTGGTTGTCCTTGATGTTCTGTGCCGTCAGAGTGCCCTTTGCGGAAAACTCCGTGTCCACCACCTCATCAATCCCGTATGCCATCTGAGTGTACTTCATGTTGTTTTCCAGGTACTCGGATTCTTTGTTGAATTCGTCCGGAGCAACAACCAGAGACTGCACTGCGCCCCCAAGAATCCCTGAGCCCACAGAGACTGCAATCATAACCACCGGCAGAATGAGCATGGATTTGAACTTCTTCCGCACACCGCATACGATGATCATAACAGCGGAAAGGAGCGCCAGAACGATTTCGATCCGGTAGCTCAGAAGCGTGATCTTTATATCCGTAAAGCCGGCGCCGTAAACAACGCCTGTAGGCGAATACAGCAGATCAAACTGGCGCAGGAAGAAGGTAGCTGCCACCATCAGGAAGAACAGAACTCCCAGAATGGTCAGCTGTCTTGCGGCAATCTTTCCAAGAATAGCAAAATTGCTCCGGTTCATCTGCTTCTTTGGCTTTGGTGTCCGGGCACCCGGACCGTCCTTGAACATATTGCCGAACATCTCGCCGAACACACCGTACGGCCTGTCCTGTTCAGGGATATCGTCCTCATAGGCGCCGTTCTGATAATCGCTGTATTCCTCTGCAGTGTAGACCTCTTTCTCTTCAAGAATAGTCGGTCTGCGGACGCTGAGCAGGTACATATAGTACCCTACGGTCAGAGCCAGGAATGCAAAAACCACCACAAGGGACAGGCTGCTGCAGCTGTTCATCAGCGCCAGCCGGAACACGTAAAACGAAATATCGTTGTTGAAAATCGGGTCCGTTACATTGAACTCGGTGCTGTTCATGGCGTACAGAATCTGCTGCCACAGACTGGTGGTGATCATGTAGGTCATGACACAGGAAAATGCCGCGCTGATGAGCACCGTAAACCGTTTGATGGACTTGTCCGAGGCATGTCCCTCTACAGTTTCCAGTTTTTTCATATACTCGCGGCGCAGGGTGGTCAGATACAGCTGCGCCAGTCCAAAGATCACAATGAGCGTCGGCACCGCGATTTTGATCTCAGTAAACAACTTGGTGAAGAAGACCTGCGTATAGCCCAGGTCCTTGAACCACCAGTAATCCGTCACGAATGTCACGATGGTTCCAAAGAAGATCACGATCAGAGCCAGCACCACAAGCACGGCTAAGAGCCCGATCTTTCCTTTCCCTTTTTTTTCTTTCATTTAGAAATCCTCCTGAATGAATCTCTTACTTGCTAAGCGCCCTGGGCCGGCTGCTCCCCGGTACTGCCGGAATTCCCGGTATCTCCAGTATCCCCGGTATCTCCTGTGCCCGACGCCTCTGGCGTCCCCCCGGCATCTGCAGGCAGATGCTCATCTGAGTTTCCATTTCCCTGGAAAAGTCCCACAACACTTTCTTCTATTTTGTCAATAAAAACAGCTGCCTGAGAGCCGCTGGCAAACAGCTTGATCCCGAATACGGAAAATTCTGCTATGAGAGCCAGCGCAAGAATCACAATCAGTCCTTTGATCACAGGACTCATGCTCTTCTTTTCTGTTTCATTTTCCTTCAGAAGCTTCTTCTGCGCTTTTTCGGCACGCTTCTTCTGGCGTTCGGCTTCTTTTGCAAGGGCCTTATCCGCCTTGCTCTGAACCTTATCTCTGTGCTGCAGACCCTGTTCCTCTGCTGTTTCTGCAGCGGCTGCTGCAGCTTCTTTTTCAGGGATTTCCTGCTCCGCAGCATGTTCTTCAATCAGATCTTCCTCTGTTTTTACAGGAGCCACAGCCTGCGGCGGCGTTTCCACAACCGGAGGAATGTCTTCTTCTGCAGTCTCCGTTTCACCGGATATGGCAGTCCCTTCATGGACCTCTGCTTCCGTTTGCTCATCGAAGTCTTCCACGGCTTCTGTTTCTTCAGGCCCCCTCGCTTCCGTCAGCTCCGGCTGGCCGGAAGGCCCTTCCGCCTCGCCTGTATCCTCTGTTTCTTCTGTGCCTTCGATTTCTTCTATGCCTTCGATGTCCGGAATCTCTGCTGTTTCTTCCGCTGCCGGAATATCCTCTGCCTCGATTTCTTCTTTCAGCTGATAACCCGGAACCGCTTCAAAGGAAACGGTATGTAGCGCCATAGTCTGGTCCGGTGTCAGCCGTATATCGTCCGGATTGATGTCCAGAATCAGAGAATCCTCCATATCTTTCCTTACGGCAGCATCCTCTTCTTCCCGTTTCCGGTCGATCTGGTCCAGAATCTTTCTGGCTTCCGGCCCGAAGATATCCGTGATGGTCATACGGGTGGCCTGATCGGCTCTCTCCCAGAAGGATCCTCCGTCACCTTCTGCTTCCGCTTCCGCACCTGTTTCCGCATCTGTTTCTTCTTCATTGAGAGGTTCTTCAGGTACTTCGGCAGTCTCTTTTATTTCCTGCTCTTCGCTATCGACATACATATGCTCCTGATTTGCGTGATCCACCGTCTTTACAACCGTAGCGCCGTCATGACGCCGGGTCACTTCCACAGAAGCATTTCCCTGAGCCGCGCTGACCTCCACAGAGACCTGAACATTCTTAGGGGCGTTTACCACCTCTTCCATGTTCACTTCCCTCGTCTGGGTATCTCTGCCGTCCTCTTCTCCGGCTATGTGGAATTCCTGGGTTTTTACAGTGACTCTGGTGCCGGAAGGCTCGTTGATCTTGATTTCCACTGCCTTCTTGTCCCGGTCTGCACTGCGGTTCCGGTAACGGTTCAGGAACCCTGCCGCCTCGGAAATCACATGGGAGCTTTCATTCTTTT
The DNA here is from genome assembly GCA_051892195.1 of Anaerovoracaceae bacterium. GTDB lineage: Bacteria > Bacillota > Clostridia > Peptostreptococcales > Anaerovoracaceae > CAKQOE01. The sequence goes on along the minus strand of JBJFFZ010000117.1, from coordinate 2,049 downwards.
CGGTTTTTTCTTCCGGCTGTCTCGGCTTTCTGTCTTCTGAAACTTTCAGAGGCTCCGGCTTTTCAATGCCGTTTTCGTCGCAGTAATCTGCATATTCATCTTCTAAAGACCGGAAGGCAACCGTCGGAACAAAGGTAAGCTTCTGCTTCTTCTGCTCAATCTTTTCGGCCTGCTCCAGTTCCTCCTGTGTCAGGAAGGAAACCCGCTCAAGGTCATCCTTGAACTTTTCTTCTGCATCCATGAGCTTCCTGAGTCCGTCAAAAACCCGGTCCTCTTCTTCCTTTGTATAGGAGCTGCGGCGTATGGAATCCGGTGTTTCATAGACAACCTGCACATTTTCATCCGGCAGAATCGGCCGGTCAGGATCTTCCCCGACTGGACCCCCCGTTTCCGAAGCTACGCGGGCTGTTTCCCCGGCAGCTGCAGTGTCATCATCATCCCCGTGATCCGCCGTCACTTTGATAATATCCGGTTTTTCCGGCTTTTCTGCCTCAGGGACTTTTATGCCCCGAAGCTCTGCAACGGTATGCTCCCCGCCGTCCTTGTCCACCAGGCTCACGTCCACGTCATCGTTGATCAGCGAATCAAACAGCCCCATATCCATGGTGGAAGGCAGGTCAAACATACGGCCGGAGGAAGGCACATAATCAGGGACGGATTCGGCGATGGATTCCACCTGCCGATCCAGTACCTCCTGAAACTCTTCATTTTTTTCATCAAAAGTAAACAGATCCTTCACATCTTCCGGCTCTGACCAGGAGTTGCTGGCCTGACTGTAGACCTGACCGGAGCTCCGGTCAAAGATTTTTCCTGCGTTCCAGTCGATGGAAATGTCCTTTTTCTTTTTACGGTCAGCGGGACCGGACGTTCCGCCCCAGTCAAAGGAGTCTGACGCTTTCCGCACAGGCGAATCAACCCTGGTTCCGCAATAAGGACATTTTCTGGTGCCTGGAAACAGTTCACTGCCACATTCTTTACACTTCATCTTAGATTATATCCCCCAACGTTTTATTGGAAACGTGCATAAATCAAAACAAACCTATACAGATAAACATTATATACCAAGCAACAATTCATATCAATGAAAACCCACCATATAATGGTATTTCGTTCTGTTCTGCAGAAGAAGAAAAAGGGTCACTGCAGCGCGTTTTTCACACTGCATTGACCCTTTTGCGCGGAGTCCCGACTCAGTCCATAGCTGCGGATCCAAAGTCCGATGATTTTCTTCCTATGCCCGCAGCCTTCCGCAGTCCATCACCCCGCATCACATTTTCATACGGACTCTGACGCAGACTCTGTCTGCCCCATCACTGTCCGCCTCTGATTTCCTGCTGACAGCTCTACTGCTTTCTGCTCTGGAGCTTTAAGCCGGAATAACCGCTCTTCTCATTCTTTTCGTTTTTTTCGTTTCTTTCGTTTCTCTCGTTCTTTTCGTTCTTTTCGTTCTTTTCAGCCTTGTTGCTGTTGTCAGTCTCCTGCTGTGTCACAGAGTTCTTGTCTCTGCAGTTTTCTGAAGACATTCTGTTCTTATTGTATTCAGACATAGTTCCTCCCCGATGCGCCCTGCATCTTTTTCTCTTCATTTTCGCCACATTCCGGCCGCAGCCGCGGCCTTCATGACACTGTCTATTGTGCTTCCGTTTTCTTTATCTTATTCACAAATTCTCCGAAAACTCCTTTAGAAAATATTTTTCAAATTTTCCTTGACATGATATCGTGGTTTTGTTATCATATAAAAGTCGCTGATAGCGATACGGTTGTGCATCTTTAGCTCAGCTGGTAGAGCACCTGACTCTTAATCAGGGTGTCCAGGGTTCGAGCCCCTGAAGATGTACCATCAAAAACCCAAGCATTTGCTTGGGTTTTTTCTTTTTTCCGAAAGAAATCGCAAACACCCTGATTCCTGATCAGAACCACTTGTGCAGGGAACTTCCTGTTTTGCTGCCGCCCGGCGGCAGAACGGGAGACGGCCTGAGCCTGCGGGCCGTCTCTTTTTGTGCGGCCAGAGGCCGCGCCGGACAGACAAAGCCCCGAAGCAGTTTTTTA
>JBJFFZ010000116.1:1750-9540 GCA_051892195.1 Anaerovoracaceae bacterium | reverse complement strand
CACAGACAAGGGGCGGCGGGACGCCGCGGAATCCCGGATCAGAATTATTCGAAAGACGCGTCTATGCACGTTATATGTATAAGGAGGATGGAAAAAGATGTTTAAGTTCAACACGGTAGAAGAAGCACTGCAGGATCTGCGGGAAGGAAAGATTATTGTCGTTACCGACGACCCTGACAGGGAAAACGAAGGGGACTGCATCTGTGCAGCCCAGTTTGCAACAAAGCACAACATGAATTTCATGGCAACCTACGCAAAGGGCCTCATCTGCATGCCTATGAGCACGGCCATGTGTCAGAAGCTGGGACTTTCCCAGATGGTGGAAAACAATACGGACAACCATGCCACGGCATTTACGGTTTCCATCGACCATGTGGACACCACCACAGGCATTTCCGCCACGGAGCGGGCCTTTACTGCCGTAAAGTGCACGGAGGAGGATGCAAAGCCGGAGGACTTCCGCAGACCGGGCCACATGTTCCCGCTGGAGGCAAAGGCCGGCGGTGTCTTTGAACGGGGCGGCCACACGGAAGGCACCGTAGATCTCATGCGGCTGGCAGGTCTGAAGGAGATCGGCATCTGCTGCGAAATCATGCGGGAGGACGGCGAAATGATGCGGACAAAGGAGCTGATGGATTTTGTTCAGCTTCACAATCTGAAGTTCATCACCATCAAGGAACTGAAGGAGTACAGAACTGCACACGGCTGCTGATGCAGTTTACATAGAGGAAGCCGTCCGGCGGGACGGCGGTAAGGAGAAGTTGCCTATGACAAGCGAATTATGCAAGGCAGGCGTCCTGATGGAGCATCAGGCGGCCATGAAAAACACACCGGAAAAGCCGGCGGACGGCGGCCCGGTCATGGAGCGGGTAGTGACTGCAAAGCTGCCTACCAAATACGGAAATTTTCTGATCCACGGGTTTGTGAACCGCCTGAACGGAGAGCATCACGTGGCCCTGACCATGGGAGATGTGGGGGACGGGGAGCCGGTGCTGGTCCGGGTTCATTCGGAGTGCCTCACAGGGGATGCCTTCGGATCGGCAAAATGCGACTGCGGGGATCAGTTTGAGGCGGCCATGAAGGCCATTGCACAGGAAGGCCGGGGCATTATGGTCTACCTGCGGCAGGAGGGACGGGGCATCGGCCTCATCAACAAGCTGAAGGCCTACGCCCTGCAGGATCAGGGCATGGATACGGTGGAGGCCAACGTGGCCCTGGGATTTCCGGCAGATGCCCGGGATTACACGGTGGGGGCGGAAATCCTGGCAGATCTGGGAGCCAGAAAGCTCCTGCTGCTGACCAACAACCCTGAGAAACGCCAGGGGCTGGAAAAGTTCGGTCTGGAGATCGTGGAACGTGTGCCTATCGAAACAAAGCACAAGGACGCATGCGAATTTTACATGCAGACGAAGAAAGAAAAAATGGGGCACATTCTGAAAACGTATTAGCCCGTCAGGTCAGCCGCGGCTGCGGCTGCGATCATGGGAAATGATTTTCATCAGTTATTCATTCGGAAATAAAAATAAATTTACAGGAAAGGCGGCGGGGCCCTGCCCCGAAGCGGAAAGGAAAGAAACATGAACGCAAATATCAATGTTGTAGAAGGAAAGTTAATTGCAGAGGGTCTGAAGGTAGGAATCGTGGCATCCCGTTTTAACGAGTTTATCGTGTCAAAGCTCATCGGCGGGGCTCTGGACGGGCTTATGCGCCACGATGTGAAGGAAGAGGACATTACCCTTGTCTGGGTTCCGGGGGCATTTGAGCTTCCGATGGCGGCAAAGAAGATGGTGGAATCCGGCAAGTATGACGCAGTGATCTGTCTGGGCACTGTAATCCGGGGGGCCACAAGCCACTACGACCTGGTGTGCAATGAGGCTGCCAAGGGCATCGCCCAGGTGGGCCTCCAGTCCGGCGTTCCTGTAATGTTCGGGGTTGTGACCACGGAAAACATCGAGCAGGCCATTGAACGGGCAGGCACAAAGGCAGGCAACAAGGGCTATGACTGCGCTCTGGGGGCCATCGAAATGGTGAATCTGTACAAGCAGATCTAAGCTGTCATCAATGTCATAAAGAGATCAGATACGAAAAAGGAGTACCGCAAACCGCGATACTCCTTTTGTTTTAAGTAATCTTATACCTGCTGATCATGGGAAGCCATGCTTAGCGGATCATGTCGCATTCCTGGCAGCGGATGGCGCTGAAGCCGCTGCAGGTTCTGCAGTAGCCGAACTCATCGCAGCTGGTGTCGCAGGTCACCTGGTCCATAGGCAGCTTCTTTTCCTTGCAGAAAGGACCGAAGGTTTTTGTGTCCTCAAAGAAGTGCATCGGGTCAATGTGTTCGCAGATGTAGTAGCTCGGCTTTCCGTTCTGTCCCATCAGGGTTGTCTTTCCGCTGAACCAGATATCATTTCCCATATTGGTGGCTGTTTTCTTTGTTTTTATTTCACTCATAGGGCTCCTCTTTCTTTGAAAATAAAGAATCGTTTGTATGCAAACTATTTTACGGCTTCATTATAGCATACGTTCTTATCTGTGTAAATAACATATGCCCTTTACCCTGTAAGGGCCGGATGCAGGCATCGGGGAACGCTGCTGCCGGCATTCTTTCCACAGGAAAGGGCCGAAGGGCGGAAGGAGAGGAGCGGAAGCAAAAGGTGACGAAAGGAAGGAAACTGTTTCTTTTAATGAAGGTTCAGATGAAAATGCGAGAATCTTCTTGTGTTGTTTTATGAATGGCTGAATGAATATGTAAAGCGATGAAATTTAATCAGATTGTGCAAAAAGAATGCATCTGAACGCATCTGATAGAAAAAGCATCAAAATCGGTATAATATTTTGATATAGTTGTGTTGCGTTTGTTTTATATATAGATTATAATACGGTTTGATGACATATGTTCATAAACAGGTAAATCACTCAATCAGAAAATGTTTGTTTCAGGGGTCCGGAGGATCCCGAAGGAGGAGTTCTATGAGAAGAAAATTAACTGTATTTATGATGCTGGCACTTTCTGTGATGATGGTGTTCTCCATGGCAGGCTGCGGAAGCGGCGGCACAGATTCATCCGCATCTGCATCAGCGCCGCAGTCACAGATCGCGGACCTTTCCGGTCAGTCTCTGTTTGTATACTGCGGAGCCGGCATGAAGGATCCTGTAACGGATATCGTTGCTGCTTTTGAAGAAGAAACCGGCTGTCAGGTGGATCTTACTTTCGGCAACGCTGCACAGATCGTAAGCCAGATCACAACCTCCGGGGAAGGAGATGTGTTTATTGCCGGTGCAGAACAGGAGCTGAAGCCGCTGAAGGAAAAGGAGATGGTTCCGGAAAGCAAGCAGCTGGTAAAGCATGTACCTGTGATTGCAGTACCGGCAGGCAACCCTGCAGGCATCAGCTCAATTGAAGATCTGGGTGGCGGCGCAAAGCTTGTGTTCGGTGATGCAGAAGCAACTCCGATCGGAAAGATCGCAGACGCAGTGCTGAAGGATGCAGGCCTGACCGACAAGGCAAACATTCTTGCAAGAACCACCACTGCACCGGAAATGATCACTGCTCTGAAGGCAGGGGAAGCCGATGCGGCCATCGTATGGAAGGAAAATGCAGAAGGCAAGGACGGTATTGAGGTTCTGGATATTGCCGGAATGGAAAACTACATCAAGGTGATCCCGGCAGCAAGCCTTTCCTGCTCTGCCAATGCAGATGCACTGGCTGCATTCCTGGAATATCTGGATACAGATGCGGCACATGACATCTGGACCGGATATGGATATGTAATCGTTGAATAACTCATCAGCGAGGGGCTGCAGGCTGCAGCCCCTTTTTTTCGGACGGAGGACCGTCCGGGCTCTGGTTTGCCGGAGAAAGACTGCTCCGCAGTCTGCAGGAAAGGATATTTGATTATGAAAGGAAGAAAACGGCGCAGATCGGTGTTTTTCATGGTTTCGGTTCTGGCGGCTGCGGTGGTGACCCTGTTTGTCTTTACGGCCATGTCCTTTGTTGTGGTGAAAGGAATTCCGTATCTGCCGGAGACTGTGAAAAGCAAAGAGGTCCGGTTTGCACTGGGACTGAGCCTGAGGACCTCGCTGATTTCCACGGCGATCTGTATGGTTATGGGGATTCCGGCGGCCTACGCCCTGACGAGAAAAAGCTTCCGGGCAGGAAAGCTCTTCAATCTCATCGTTGAGACGCCCCTGTCTGTGCCCAACATCATGCTGGGGCTCAGCCTGATGCTCATGTTTTCTTCGATTCCCGGCAAGGCCCTCAGCGCCCACGGGTTTCGGGTGATTTTTAATGTAAACGGAATCATCATTGCCCATCTTCTGGTGAACCAGCCCTTTGTGATCCGCATGATGCGGACGGCATTTTTAAATATCGACCCCCGCTACGAGATGATTGCAGGAAGCCTCGGGGCGGGCAATTTCCGGACATTTTTCCTGATTACCCTGCCCCTTGCAAAGAATTCCATCATCGGAGCTGCGGTACTGGCCTGGTCCCGGGCCCTTGGAGAGTTCGGGGCAACCCTCATGCTTGTGGGAGCCACCCGCATGAAAACAGAGACACTGCCCACCAGCATCTTTCTGAACATGGCCACCGGAGACACAGGTCCGGCCATGGCCTGCGCCATGATTCTGCTGATGATTTCTGTCATTTCCCTGCTGGTCACCAATCTGCTGAACACATCACCGGAGGAATACAATGAAAATCTGCGCCGATAATTATTCTGTAACCCTGGGGAACTTTTCCCTCAGGGACGTAAGCCTGACCATCGGGGAAGGGGAAATTTTCGGGATTCTCGGAGAGACAGGATCCGGAAAATCGGTCCTTTTAGAGGCTCTGGCAGGGTTTTACGAGCCCCTTTCCGGAAAAATCACGTATAATGGAACGGATGTCCGGGACATCCCCCTGGAGGAGCGGGGCATCGGATTTGTTTACCAGGATTACGGGCTTTTTCCCCACATGAAGGTGCGGAAAAACATTGAGTTCGGTCTGGCCATGCACCGGGTCCCGAAAAAGGAACGGAGGGAACGGTCGGATCATATAATGGAGCTTCTTGGAATCCGCCATCTGGCGGACCGGCTTCCTGGAAGCCTCAGCGGCGGCGAGCAGCAGCGCTCTGCGCTGGCCAGAGCACTGATTCTGGAACCGCAGATCCTGTTTATGGACGAACCCTTTTCTGCCCTGGATCCCAACACAAAGCAGAAAATGTACGCTCTGGTCCGGAAGATTCACCGGCAGTACGGCTGCACCATCGTGTTTGTGACCCATGATTTCCGGGAGGCGGAGCATATGGCAGACCGGGTGGGCATCGTAATGAAAGGGGTCCTTCGGGAGGTCTGCCGGGCAGAGGAGCTGGCCGGGGAACATCAGGACCCGGAGGTGGCAGGATTTCTTGCGGCGGCGGGCCGCCGGGATATTTCTGCATAGAGCCGGATTGAATGAAGCTTATTGTTGGAGGTTTTCTGCTGGAAAACACACACAGAGAGGAAAGAAACATGTATACAGCACAGCTTGATTTTGATGCGCTTATCAAGGAGGATACTCCGTATTTTGATCTGACTGCCCACGTTCTGGGGCTGGAGGATCAGATGCTGAAGATTTCATATTTTACAAGGGAAGAATGCAGAGTCTGCGGAACCGAGGAGGTGGCGGAGGTATTTTCACGGCTGCGGATCCGAACAGAGGAAATGCTGCCTTCCGGAAGCAGTGCGGCGCCGGGTTCTGTTCTGATTTCCGGGGTTGGAAGGGCTTCGGACATTCACATGGCGTGGAAGGTGGGGCAGAACCTGCTGGATCACGCATCCGGCATGGCCACAAAGGCCGCAAGGTTTGTTCAGATCGTCCACTCGGTCAACCGGAATGTGGCTGTTCTGACCACCAGAAAGATCTTTCCGGGAACAAAATCTCTTTCCATAAAGAGCATTCTTGCGGGAGGTGCGGAGGCGCACCGTCTGGGAACTTCGGAGTCCATTCTTGTATTTCCGCAGCAGATCCGCCTTATGGGCGGCATGGATGTCTTTCTGAAAAAAATTCCTCAGATCCGGTCTGAATGTTGTGAAAAGAAGATCATTGTGGAGACCGATGACGTGGAAACCGCAAAGCTGGTGCTTGCCGCAGGAGCGGACGGAATCCAGTTTGAAAAGCTTACCCCTCAGCAGCTCACCGCAGCGGTCAGGGACGTAAAGGAGGAATTTCCATCTGCAGTGCTTCTGGCCGCCGGAGGCATCAACGAAAGCAATGCTGCAGCCTATGCGGCTTCCGGCGTCCACGGCCTGGTGACCACCAGCCTGTACAGCGCAAAGCCGGTGGATATCGGGGCAAGGCTCGAGGCTGCGGAAGCATAACGAAGAACGGAGGAATGTGCATAACTGTACTTCTGTAGGTTTTGTTACTATCAAATTTATGAGTGACTTATAAATTTGCTAATATATTGTCTGCTTCGTGCTGATTTCATATAATGAGCTCGCTGAAACGCACAAAGATAATATAAAAAACGGAGGTACTTGTTATGCTTAATGAAAACGTTAAAAATCTTCTTGACTCATGTATGTGGGATCTGGCAACATGTGCAGACGGAGAACCGAATGTAGTGCCTGTTGCATTCAAGAGCGTTACCGAAGACGGCAGACTTGCAGTAGGCGATGTATTTCTGGAAACAACCCTCAGAAATATCAGGGAAAACGGCGGCAGAATTGCAGTGTCTGTATATGACCCTTCGCATCTTGAGGGCTATCAGATCAAAGGCACAGCCGAGTATCTCACAGAAGGGGAGATTGTAGACAACTTCAAAGCCGCAGTTGAAAAAATGTTTAACGGAACGGCATCTGCAAAAGGAGCTCTCATAATTACACCTGAAAAAGTTATCGTAACAACCCCTGGGGCAGACAACAAGAAAGAGCTGTAGGAAAACAGAAATATGGCATATCAGAGAAAATCGGAAAAGGACATACGCTGTCCTCTCGAATACGGCATGGAAATATTCGGCGGAAAATGGAATTCCCGCATAATATGCGTTCTCGCTGCATTGGGAACACTCCGCTACAGTGAGCTCCGCCGCGAAATGGGAAATATTACTGATGCTGTACTGGCGTCCACACTGAAGGATCTGATGGCAAACGACATCGTTGAGCGAAGGTCATATGACGAAATTCCGCCCAGAGTAGAATATTCGCTGACGGAAAAGGGCCAGTCTGTCGTTCCTATCCTGCAGAGCATCTGCAGATGGGCAGGCATTTTTTATAAAGAGGACAGCAGTGAATCTATGATTCAGTGCCGCAGATGCGACTACCGCTGATATAGATTCATTTCGTTCAAACCAGACACAAATGCTTCCGACGCAGCCAACAGGCGCCGGGGCGGAAGCTCTTAAGCCCGTCCGATCCGGGAGAAAGGAAGAATCCGGACGGCTGTTCCGGATCAACAGGATAATTATGAGTGAAATTAAAACAAAAGAAGCAGAGAGCAATCTGAACAGAGATATCTGGTTTTCAGGAAAGAGCGGTCTCTTAGGTGCAAACGGCCTGCCGAGCTACTACATATGCCAGCATATAGACAGTATGCACTACTTTGAGGATTCACAGACCTTCGGACCTTACTGCAGATTCCACGAAAAATCAATGGATGAGGTAACCTGCGGTCCGGAATGTCCTGAATTCGGCTACTGCCGCACATGCAGCGGCTTCAGCGCCATAAGATGTCAGGAATGCGACATTATCCGATAACATCCAGTAAATCACCAGTGAAACAGACAGCAGTGATTCTTCATACGGGAATCACTGCTGTCTTAATATACGTT
>JBJFFZ010000116.1:0-1650 GCA_051892195.1 Anaerovoracaceae bacterium | reverse complement strand
CCGGCGCCATACAATCTGCGGGGGAGTTCGTTCACGTGCCGGGCACGTGCTGTGAATGCCGGGGACGTTTCGTGCATTTGTATACATTGACTTGCCTCAGAAAGTAAAATATAATGGTCTTTAATAATGTGCAGAGACTACATATTATTATGTTAAAATCGTATAGAAATTTTTAAGGAAAGAGAGAACTGTCATGAAAAGTGATAACGTAAAAAAAGGCATGCAGCAGGCTCCTGCCAGAAGTCTGTTCAATGCCCTGGGGTATACAGAAGAAGAGCTTGAAAGACCGCTTGTGGGGATCGTAAGCTCATATAACGAGATCGTTCCGGGCCATATGAATCTGGACAAGATCGTGGAAGCCGTAAAGATGGGCGTTGCTGCTGCAGGGGGCACACCGATCGTGTTCCCGGCTATCGCCGTGTGCGACGGAATCGCCATGGGGCATATCGGCATGAAGTATTCTCTGGTTACAAGAGACCTGATTGCGGACTCCACGGAAGCCATGGCGCTGGCTCATCAGTTTGACGCTCTGGTTATGGTTCCGAACTGCGACAAGAACGTGCCTGGTCTTCTCATGGCTGCGGCCCGTCTGGACCTGCCGACGGTATTTGTTTCCGGCGGCCCGATGCTTGCAGGAAGAGTCAAGGGCGAAAAGAGATCCCTGTCCTCCATGTTTGAAGCAGTAGGCTCCTACGCAGCAGGCACCATGAGCGAAGACGACGTCAACGAATTTGTAAACAAGGTATGTCCGACCTGCGGCTCCTGCTCCGGCATGTACACCGCAAACTCCATGAACTGCCTGACAGAAGCCCTGGGCATGGGCCTTGGAGGAAACGGAACCATTCCTGCCGTTTACTCAGAGAGAATCCGTCTGGCAAAGCATGCGGGCATGGCCGTAATGGAACTGTTCCGCAAGGGAATCACAGCCCGTCAGATCATGACAAAGGAAGCAGTGCTCAACGCACTGACCGTGGATATGGCCCTCGGATGCTCTACCAACTCCATGCTGCACCTGCCTGCCATCGCTCACGAAATCGACTTTGACTTTGATATTGCAGATGCAAACCCGATCAGCGAAAGAACGCCGAACCTCTGCCATCTGGCTCCTGCAGGTCCTACCTACATGGAAGACCTCAACGAAGCAGGCGGTGTTTACGCAGTTATGAAGCAGCTGGCAGATGCAGGCCTCATCAACACCGAGTGCATGACCGTTACCGGAAAGACCATCGGCGAGAACATTGCCAATGCAGTCAACAAAGATCCGAGCGTCATCCGTCCGATGGACAATCCGTACTCAAAGACCGGCGGCCTTGCGGTGCTCAAGGGCAACCTGGCGCCGGACGGCTCCGTGGTAAAGCGCTCTGCCGTTGTGCCTGAAATGCTGGTGCACGAGGGTCCTGCCAGAGTCTTCGAATGCGAAGAGGATGCCATTGACGCCATCAAGGGCGGAAAGATCGTGGCAGGCGATGTGGTTGTCATCCGCTACGAAGGCCCGAAGGGCGGTCCGGGCATGCGAGAGATGCTGAACCCGACTTCTGCCATTGCAGGCATGGGCCTGGGCAGCTCCGTAGCCCTCATTACCGACGGACGTTTCTCCGGCGCAAGCCGCGGCGCATCCATCGGCCATGTTTCTCCGGAAGCAGCCGTGGG
>JBJFFZ010000115.1:3367-9935 GCA_051892195.1 Anaerovoracaceae bacterium | reverse complement strand
AATCTCTGATTGCCTTACACTTACCGACTTTCAACTTCGCTCCCAAAGAGATAATAAGCACCTGCTTTTCAAGCGCGACTTGAATATTATCCCTACTACTCTTAGGAAATCCTGATAAATCCAGGTCTTCATCGGAAGTTCCACGATAGAATACAGTACTGTATTTTCTGGCAGTCCTTGCCCGAGAGTTGAGCCATTCTTCTGTTACACCTTCCTTGTTAATGCAGAAACCATAATTATATGTTCTCTCTGACTGATCGCCCGGCAAGGTGAAATATACTTCAAAGCTGGATTCTGCGTTAGCCGATGCGGAATCGAATAAGAACGGAGTAGGTCTGAATTTCTCAAACTCTTCCTCTTCATCTCCATACTTAAAGGAATCAACAACATAATCAGACATATATTCAAAAGCATTATATATATTAGACTTTCCGCTTGCGTTTGCTCCATAAATGGCAGCAACCGGCAGGATTTTCTCACCACCAACCGTCACTACTCTATCCGAGAACTCTGTCATTTTCGTTGCAGACAAGTCCAAAGTAGCCTCATCTCTAAATGATTTGAAATTTTTAAAATTAAACTGAATTAACATAATTGCTACCTCGCCTTCTTTTCTTCGTTCTATTATATACAGTTTTTATTTAAAATCAACATCCAAGTTCGATTATTTCTCATTAGCATGTATTTTTATATTGATTTCTATCCAAAAAACAATAAAAAACCACTCTTTTATCAGGCATATAAAAAGGGACTGTCGCATTACGTTGATAGTCCCTTTCGTACAAATCAGCAGTACGTATTATATGTGTACTGCCGATTGTGTATCATGATATATTTAAGATCAAAATCAATTCATTCATTTAAAATAAAAGAATCTTGCCCGTTTCAAGTGAGCAAGATTCTACCCTTAGCGACAAGGGACTGTCATCTCTATTCTTTAATGCGGCACCCCCTTATTTGCCGTTAAAGCACCAACAAAAAACCGCCGGATTCCCGTAGGAACCGCGGCGGAATGATTTTCATATATATTGATGTACCGATGATGCGGGGGATTAGATGCCCTGTGCGATCATTGCGTCTGCAACCTTCTTGAAGCCTGCAACGTTTGCGCCTACTACGAGGTTGCCCGGCTGACCTACTTCTTCTGCAGCTGCTGCGCAGTTTGCGTAGATGTTTCTCATGATCTGGTGAAGCTTTTCGTCTGTTTCTTCGAAGGTCCATGAGAGTCTCATGCTGTTCTGGGACATTTCCAGACCGGATGTGGCTACGCCGCCGGCGTTGGAAGCCTTTGCCGGTGCAAAGAGTACGCCTGCTGCCTGGAGCTTTTCAACTGCTTCCGGTGTGGACGGCATGTTTGCGCCTTCTGCAACAGCGATGCAGCCGTTCTTAATGAGCATGTCTGCGTCGTTTCCGTCGAGCTCGTTCTGCGTTGCGCATGGAAGTGCGATGTCTGCAGGAACGGACCAGATGCCCTTGCCTTCTACATACTTTGCAGACGGAACGTAGTTGAGGTAGGTCTTGATTCTGTCTCTCTTGACTTCCTTGATTTCCTGAATGATCTTGTAGTCGATGCCGTTTTCATCCACGATATAACCGTTGGAGTCGCACATTGCGATAACCTTGCCTCCCAGCTGGGTTGCCTTCTGGTTTGCGTAGATTGCAACGTTGCCGGAACCGGAAATGATCACCTTCTTGCCTTCGAAGGACTTGCCGTTGGCCTTGAGCATTTCGTCAGCAAAGTAGCACAGACCGTAACCGGTGGCTTCTGTTCTTGCCAGAGAGCCGCCCCATGTGAGGCCCTTGCCTGTGAGAACGCCTGTAAATTCATTTCTGAGCTTCTTGTACTGGCCGAACATGTAGCCGATTTCACGGCCGCCTACGCCGATGTCCCCTGCAGGAACGTCTGTATCAGCGCCGATGTGCTTTGAGAGCTCTGTCATGAAGGCCTGGCAGAAACGCATAACCTCTGCATCTGACTTGCCCTTCGGATCGAAGTCGGAACCGCCCTTGCCGCCGCCCATCGGGAGACCTGTGAGGGAATTCTTGAAAATCTGTTCAAATCCCAGGAACTTCAGAACGGACTGGTTTACTGTAGGGTGGAAACGGAGACCGCCCTTGTAAGGTCCGATAGCAGAGTTGAACTGAACTCTGTAGCCTCTGTTCACCTGTGTCTTACCCTGATCATCCTGCCATGCAACGCGGAACTCGATGAGTCTTTCCGGGTGAACGATCCGTTCGATTACGGCGTTTGCTTCGTACTTAGGGTCCTTTTCAATCAGAGGCTGAAGAGATTCCAGAACCTCCAGTACTGCCTGTAAATACTCAGGCTGATAAGAATACTGTTCAGCCAGCTTGTCGTAAACACCCTTAAGGTATGCGTTTGTAAGTGCCATTGTAGTTTCTCCTTTTTTATCTTTCAAACCTTTTACATATTAACCGGCAGTCCTGTATATTCCTTCAATGAATATTGAACAAACTACCATGACCAAAGTATACCCCTTTGACGGGAATTTGCATAGTCTTTTTTTGTATTTCGTCTACAATTTTTGTTTTGTATGCAGTCTACGTGCCCTCTGGGCACAAACGCAACCCCGCGTCACACGCGGGGTTTTCCTGATACAAAAAGGCGGCCCTGCCGGGCCGCCGCCTGTGTTTTTTCTGTAACCACCGCCGGAGGCGGTGCCGGGGTGCGCCCGGGGCGCACGGATTCTGCGGTCCTTTTACTTGGACAGCAGAGCCTTGTCGCTGGCGAATTCTTCGCCGCTGACCTGTTCGAACTTCTGAAGAAGATCCTCTACGGTGAGCTTTTTCTTTTCTTCGCCCCGGATGTCGATGACGATCTGGCCTTCGTTCATCATGATGAGGCGGTTGCCGTGAGCGATGGCGTCGCGCATGTTGTGGGTTACCATCATGGCAGTCAGGTGCTCTTCCGCGATGATTTTTTCTGAGAGCTCCAGCACCTTTGCTGCAGTCTTAGGGTCAAGAGCCGCCGTGTGCTCGTCCAGCAGAAGGAGCTTCGGCCGCTGAAGGGTTGCCATAAGCAGAGTCAGCGCCTGGCGCTGTCCGCCGGACAGGAGACCGACCTTGGAGGTCATGCGGTCCTCCAGGCCCAGGTCAAGCTGTTTCAGCAGCTCGTAGTAGCGTTCTTTTTCGGCCTTGGTGATGCCCCATTTGAGGGAGCGGCATTTGCCCCGGCGCAGAGCCAGAGCCAGATTTTCTTCGATCTGCATGGTGGCTGCTGTTCCGGTCATAGGATCCTGGAATACGCGGCCCAGGAACTTTGCCCGCTTGTGCTCCGGCAGGCCGGTCACGTCATGACCGTCAATATAGATGCTTCCTTTGTCAACGGGCCAGACACCTGCAACTGCGTTCAGCATGGTGGACTTTCCGGCTCCGTTTCCGCCGATGACCGTCACGAAGTCTCCTTCCTCAAGAACGAGGTTTACGCCCTGGAGAGCTTTCTTTTCGTTGATGGTTCCCGGGTTAAAGGTTTTGTAAATATTTCTGATTTCAAGCATTACTGTGCATCTCCTTCCCCTGCTTCAGCAGCTTCGCGTCTGGAGATCTTGGCTGCCTTGGCAAATGAAGTGTTGTACTTTCCTTTCAGATACGGAACTGCAAGGAAGATTGCCACCACAATTGCAGAGAACAGCTTCATGAAGTCGGACGGCAGACCGAGCCAGAGAACGAATGCGATAACGATATAGTAAATAATCGCACCGATGGCTGCAAAGACCAGCTTGAGGGCAAAATTCATGTGCTTGCCCAGCAGCGATTCTCCGATCACTTCTCCGATGATTACCGCTGCGAGACCGATGACGATGGCGCCGCGGCCCATGTTGACGTCCGCACTGCCCTGATACTGGGCAATCAGACTTCCGGACATGGCTACAAGGGCATTGGACAGGGAGAGGGCCAGGACCTTTGCCACGTTGGTGTTGATCCCCTGGGCTCTGGCCATGGCCTGGTTGGTACCGGTTGCACGGATGGTAAAGCCCAGCTCTGTGCCGAAGAACCAGTAGAGAACTGCCACAATAACAGCCAGGAAGCACAGTGCCACGATCATCGTATGCGGAATATAACGTAATGATACAATCAGTCCGTATTTGTCGACACTGACGGCCTGGTTGGCCTTTCCCATAATTGTCAGGTTCACGGAATACAGCGCAATCTGGGTCAGAATCCCTGCGAGAATGTCAGGAATACCCAGAACTGTATTGAGAATACCGGTAATAAATCCGGCAACAAGGCCTGTCAGCGTTGCGATGCAGATGGCTGTTGCAGGGTTCACGCCGCCTCTGATCAGCATTACTGCCACAGCTCCGCCGAGAGCAAGCGAGCCATCCACGGTAAGATCCGCAAAGTCCAGAATCTTAAATGTGATAAACACACCGATGGCCATAATGCCCCACAGCATCCCCTGCGCCACAGAAGCCGGAAGGGCTCTGAACAGGGCCATGATATCGAGACTTAACATTTAAATTTCCTCCGAAAACATATATATCGGGGCGACTTGTCCAAGCCGCCCCGGTATGATACTTATTTTTCATTTGACCCGGGGTGCCCGTGAGGGCTCGTCCCTTTCTGGGTCTTTGTTGTCTTTTAATGACCGGTTTATGATTCGATTGCTTCGTATCCGTCCGGAATTGTGATGCCCAGCTGTTCGCAGAGAGCCTTGTTGTAGAGCTTTGTAACAGAAGGAGCAGTTCTGATTTCCAGAGTGCCAGGGTCAGCGCCGTTTACGAGAATTTCATATGCAAGTTCAGCAGCAGCAACGCCGATATCATAGTAGCTGATAGACAGAGTTGCGATACCGCAGCCTTCGCAGATACCCTGTTCGCCTGCGATTACAGGAACCTTTGCAGGAGCGCAGATGTTGTTGACGATCTCAGTGTTGCTGGCCATTGTGTTGTCTGTCGGAATGTAGAGTGCATCGCATTCAGCAACAGCCTTTGTAACTACAGACTGGATTTCGTTTGAGTCAGCTGCAGAGAATTCCTTGTGTGCAATGCCCATAGTGTCGAGGCACTTGCCGATTTCCTGAATCTGATATACAGAGTTTGGCTCTGCAGAGCAGTAAAGGAGACCAACCATCTTTACGTCAGGAATGAGTTCCTTGATCATTTCAGCCTGCTTGTCCAGCGGAGCCAGGTCAGAAGCACCTGTTACGTTTGTGCCTGTAACGCCTGTCCAGTTGTCGATTTCAAGAGCTGTACCGTAGTCAGTTACGGAAGTACCTACAACAGGAATGTCAGCAGAAGCAGCTGCGCATGCCTGAAGTGCAGTGGTTGCGTTTGCCATCATCAGGTCAACCTGTGAAGCAACGAAGCCGGATGCGATGGTTGAGCAGTTTGCTGCCTCGCCCTGTGCGTTCTGAAGGTCGAACTCAACATTGCCTTCGCCCAGGAGCTCTGTGAGCTTTTCTTCAAAACCCTGTGAAGCAAGGTCCAGTGCAGGGTGTTCCAGCTGCTGGCAGATACCGATCTTGTAAACCTGTCCGCCTTCTCCGCCTGCTGAAGGCTGTGCGGATGATCCGCAGCCTGCCATTGTCATCATTAACAGTGCCATCACTGTTACGAGAGCTGTAATCTTCTTTTTCATTTTTTCCTCCCAAAATATTCATGGATTTAAAAATACAGTACACGCAGGATCATGACTTTTCATACTGTTATGTACTAAAGTGCTATTAACAAAAATGAAAGCTCCATCCGTCGGGATGGAACCTGTCCGTCCTGCAAATATTTTTTACAATTTCAATTATAAATACCTGTACCCGTTTAGTCAATGACTAAATACGGACAGTAGATGTATAAAAATGGTTTATTCTCCGGTTTCCCCGGGTCCGCCACATCCCCGCCTCACGGCTTGCCCCGGTCCCGCTTCCAATATATAATAATGTCATCAGAACGCCGGCTCTGCCGGCAGAACAGGAGTCTGACATGCTTGTAAAAATCTGCGGCCTCACCCGGGTGGAGGAGGCCGGTTATTTAAATGAAAACGGAGCGGATCTTGCGGGATTTGTGCTGTTTTTTCCAAAAAGTAAAAGAAATCTTACCATTCAGGAAGCCCTGCCCATTATGGAAGCCCTGAATCCCTCCATCCGGAAGGTGGCTGTTGTGGTGTCGCCGGATGCAGCCCAGCTTTCCGCCATTGCAGATGCGGGATTTGACTTTGTGCAGGTTCACGGGCAGCTCCCGGAGGAGCTGCTGGCACAGGTCCGGCTGCCGGTGCTGAAGGCCTTCAATGTCTCCGATATGGATCAGTACGAGTATTATCGCAGCCGGCCGGAGATTGCAGGATATGTTTTTGACGCCCAGGAGCCGGGCAGCGGCGCAGTCTTTGACTGGAAGCTGGTGGCGTCGGTGCCCCGGGACGAAAAGCTTCTGATTCTGGCCGGAGGCCTGCATCCGGGAAATGTTGCAGAAGCCGTCCGGACTCTGCAGCCCGACGGTGTGGATGTTTCCTCCGGAGTGGAATATGCGGACTATTCGGACGATGGGGTTTCCGGCGGAGTTTTCAGAGGAAAGGATCCGGACCGGGTTGCGGCGTTTCTCAACGCCGCCCGGGG
>JBJFFZ010000115.1:0-3267 GCA_051892195.1 Anaerovoracaceae bacterium | reverse complement strand
AGCTGCCTTACGGAGCGGGATTGGGCGGCGGAGCCGGAGCTGGTGCGGATGCCGGCCAAACTGGTCCTGCGCCGCTTCATATCATAGGAAAGGAAATGGACGACCGGTATATTGCAGCTCTCAGAGCCCTGATTCTGCGGCCGGAGGCGCTGAAAGCCGCCGCAGGAGAGCTTCGGATTGTGTACACGCCCCTTCATGGAAGCGGCAATCTGCCGGTGCAGCGGGTGCTCCGGGAGCTTGGATTTTCCAATGTCTGGGTAGTTCCGGAGCAGGAGCTTCCGGACGGTGATTTCCCAACGGTAACTTACCCGAACCCGGAGGATGCGGCTGCCTTTGAGCTGGCGCTGGACCTTGCGGAGCAGGTGGATGCGGATCTGGTGCTGGCCACGGACCCGGACGCGGACCGGCTGGGAATCTATGCAAAGGATACTGCAACAGGAAACTACATTCCTTTTTCCGGAAACATGTCCGGGATGCTTATGGCGGAATACCGCCTTTCTGCCCTGCAGGAACAGGGACATTCCTTTGAAAACAGCGCCTTAGTGTCCACCATCGTTTCCACAAAAATGGCCCGGGCAGTGGGCGGAGCCTACGGTGCAGCTGTGATCGAAACCCTTACGGGATTCAAATACATCGGGGAACAGATCCGGTTTTTTGAGACCCGCAGGGCGGGGGGACCGTATGACCGGTCTGCCGGAGCTTATGAATTTCTGTTCGGTTTTGAAGAAAGCTACGGCTGCCTTCCGGGGATTCACGCCAGAGACAAGGACGCTGTAGCTGCGGTCATGTGCCTCTGCGAGGCGGCTGCGTACTACAGAACCAGAGGCATGACCCTGTGCGACCAGATGGAGGCCATGTACAAAAAGTACGGATACTACCGGGAATCCCTTATTTCTGTTACCCTTCCGGGGGCGGACGGTGCGGAGAAAATTCAGCGGTATATGGAAGAAAAGCGGCTGCAGCCGCCCCGTTCCTTCGGGGGACTTGCAGTGACGGATTTCCGGGATTACCGGGCGCAGCCGTTTGTTTACGAAAACTGCGCCCGGCCGGTCAGCTGCCGGGCAGCTGCTAACCCGGAAGGCCCTGGGCTGGGGGGCCTTCCGGCCGGGACGGAGAGCCGGGGAGGGGCGTCCATTTACGAGCCGCCGCTGGAAATGCCCCGGTCCAATGTGCTTTATTTTGAGCTGGAACAGGACGCCTGGGTATGCATGCGGCCTTCCGGGACGGAGCCCAAGATCAAGTTTTACATCGGGGTCCGGGGAGAGACCGGGCAGGAGGCGGATGCGCTTTCTGCGGCGCTCCGGGCGGAATTTGAAGGCGAAAACGGAATCTGATCTCGAATCTGAACTGATGATTGAAAACTGCCGTCTTGTGCGGCAGTTTTTTATTGAGGCGTGGATTCCGGGCACTGACCCTGAAACCCTCGCCTGATTCTCAGCATCATTTGCATGCACCCCGTTCTAGTATTTCCCCATTTATCGTTCAACGTCATTAAACGATTTATCGAGCAACAGAAAAAGCGGCCTGATTGGCCGCCTCTCCATTCGCAGTCCGAGCCCGGGCTGATTGGAAGAAATCACTGTCCATGTATTACGACAGCTTTGACGCTGCAGCCGCAAATTCCGCTTCCGTCATGCTGACACGTTCTGCCGCCACCTTTAACGGAATAAGTCCATCACGAACGAGATCTGCAAGTGTAAATATACTTCCTTCAGTCCTGCCCTTGGCAACTCCCTCATTCATACCCTCACTGATACCCGCTGCCCTGCTGTCCGCCATCATCTCATCAATCGCCTTGCACACATTAATCACCTCCGAAGCCTCATCTATCTTAAACGGTGTTCTCGTCACCACGCTGATCACCCTCGCTGCATCTGCTTCCATGGTCATGCGCGGATTGTCCTTTATGTACGCTTCCAACTGCTGCCGGTCCTTGGAACAGCGGATGTACCCCAGAACCTCCCGCAGGTTTGTTGAGAACTGCTGCAGTTCTTCATCCTTCAGGCCTGCCGGGTCGATGAGGTGAATCCGGTAATCCTGGATAAAGTCCGCCAGTGCCGGATCGCCCACGTCCATCATTTCAAAAAGGGACCGTGGGCCGTCCCATTCCTCTGCCCCAAAATGCATCACCAGCGTGATCACCGGTGTAATCCGGTCCTGCCTGTAAATCCCCGAAAGATACTCTGCGCTGCTGCAGGGTTCGCTGCCCTTTTTCTGCCGGTGCGCGGATGCCACCGCCTTCACCTGCTTATCGTACTGGAGCGCATCGTAAAGCATATTCCTTACAGGCATAGCATAATGCACTTTTTGTTGATTTTCAATACCTAAAAGTATATATGACGCATGTTCATCCTGCTTTATCACCGCCGATTTCAGGATGTCCCGGTACTTTTGCACGCTTTCCTGCGCATTACCCTGTAAATCCGCCGCCCCGAAAGGCAGCGCAAGCTCCGCAGTATCAAGCTCCCGCAGCCCTTCCGGATCGATAACCGGCCTGCCGCCGTAAATCATATAGTTAAAAGCATCCGCAAAAATTTCATTTTTACGCATATACTCCCTGGTTACAATATCCGCATGCCCCATCCTGCGCACCTCCCATTACTAAAGCATTTAAACGCCCTTTGCAACCGCTTCAGAATACATTCCATATTCTGGAAATATAATAACACGCAGGAAATACCATGTCAAGGAATAAATGTCATAAAATGTAATAATCGTTTTCAGGAAAAGCGGCCTGAATGGCCGCCTCTCCGACTGCAGCCCGAGCCCGGGCTGACCTGTTATCAAATAATGCATCATTCCCTCAAGAACTATTTTTTCACGTATCCTTTTCACTAAGAATATTCTCTAATTTTGTTTTCAATAAAGGAAAATCTTTTCGTACCGTTTGGAAGACGTCTTCCAGAATGATTTTCTGAATGCAGATTCTGTCCCTATGCTGCAGCATACAGTTCAATCACCTCTCCAACTTCAATCATATCTTCTTCCCGAATCGGCCCGTGAATGAGATCAACTGAAAGTCCGATACAATCTTCGATATCAATTTTAAGCTGGGAAAGCAACAGAAGCGATACTTTTTCGCTGAATTCCACTCATAACATTTCCATCAGCGCGCGATGTCCATCCTTAAAAACAACTGAGTCATATCCTTGTTACCGCCAGAATCTCCTCATCCGATTTCTCCGGATCTGCCTGCAGCGCACGAACAATCGCATCCACCCGTTCCGCCGGTTCCTCCACCAGTTCCGAAATCGTTTCCACGTCAAA
>JBJFFZ010000114.1:1211-9955 GCA_051892195.1 Anaerovoracaceae bacterium | reverse complement strand
TGATTCATTTTCATTTGAGATCACCGCCTTGTATCCCACGCCCCGGATGGCCACGATTTCAAATTCCGGCCATTCTCCAAATCTTTTTCTCAGCCTGTTGACATGGACATTGACCGTTGAGGAAGCCGTACTTGAGTCCATACCCCAGATTTCGTCCATCAGCTGCATCCGCGTAAAGATCCGGTTCGGATACGAAAGCAGCTTGTAAAGCAGATAGAACTCCTTCTGGGGCAGCGTCTGGCTGACCCCGTCTCTGGAAACCGTCAGAGAATCGTAGCTCAGAGTTATTTTCCCAATCTGAAGCTTTTTTTCGCTTGCTATGCGGGAGCGCCGCAGCAGGGCCTTGATTCTCAGCAGCATTTCTTCTTCATTCACAGGCTTTACCATGTAATCGTCGGCTCCGGACAGGAAGCCTCTGCATTTCTCCTTCGGAAGATGCTTTGCGGTAATCATCAGAACAGGAGTGCTGTCGCCGCAGGCTCTGAGCTTTTCTGTGAATTCGTAGCCGTCCATGACAGGCATCATAATATCGAGAACAATCAGGTCCACATGCTGCCGGTCCATGAGCTCCAGGGCCTTTTCCCCGTTTTCCGCCGTAAAAACCTCATACCCCGCATGTCCGAGCACCGTCTCCATGAGACGTGCAATATTTTTATCATCCTCTGCTACAAGTATCTGAAACATCTGATCCGCATCCTCCCTGCCTTGCTGGTTTATGACGGGTTTATTATATCCCATAACCGGCGGCAGAAAAGACGCTCTGCCAGATTTTTCCGAACCTTCGCAGAAGATTCACAAAGCCTTCACATTTTCACCGGCTCAGTTTATTTTCAGTTTTTCAAAGTGAAGTAAACTGTTGAAAAATCAGAAAGGAAAGGGGTAAACAGGTGTAAACAGAAATGAAGATCAGAGGCAGAGCAGCCGGAAAGGCTGCAGAGAATAAGGAGAAAATCAGGACGAAAATCAGGGGCCGATATGTTGCTGCATTTATCATCGCCGCCATATGTCTGGCCGTGCTTGTGCCCTTTGCAAAAGGGCTCATGACACCGAAGCAGCAGCCCCCTGAAGAGGCGGTTCTGACGGTTCAGGAGGAGTATCCCGCAATCCGCAGTATACAGAATACAGCCAGAGTGGTGGGCAATGTAAAATCCGATGACGCAAGGACCATCATAGCGAAAGCTGCGGGAGAAGTCGTTACATTGAATGTAAGCGAAGGGGATCAGGTCAGTGCCGGAGACATTATCTGTATCATAGATTCCGACAGCCTTACCTCCTCCATGCTGTCCAGGGACAGCGCACAGTCCTCTGTGAGCAGCGCACAGATTCAGGTGGAAAACAGCAGACTACAGGTAAAAAACGCCCAGAATGATTTAAAGGACGCAAAGGAAAATGTGGAAAAGTACAGTATCCTTTACGAGGACGGCTCCATTTCAAAGGCGGAAATGGAATCCTACGAAAAGGCAGTGACCAATGCGGAAAGCCAGCTTTCCTCCGCAGAAAACAGCCTTTCACAGGCTCAGTACAGCCTGCAGCAGGCACAGTATTCGTACGAAATGGCATGCGACAGCTATAACACCCTCTACGACAGCCTGTATGTAAAGGCCACTTCTGCAGGCGTTATCGAAAGTCTTGATATCGACCTTCACGATAATATCACTGCTCAGACAAAGATCTGCACCATATCGCAGAAGACCCAGATGAAGCTGATCTGCAGCGTGGCATCGTCTGTGGCTTCCGAAATATCTGCAGGAGATGATGTCACGGTAACACAGAAGGGCAATACCTACGCCGGAACCATCGAATCGGTGGGAAGCGATGCAGATGCGTCCACCGGTACCTATGAGGTAAAAATCCTTCTGGCCGATGCGTCGGAAATGGCTGTGAATTCAAAGGCCACCGCCTACCTGAAAACAAAAAAATCCGACCAGGCCCTGACGGTGCCGTACAGCTGCGTATATTACGATGAGGGAAAACCGTATGTATATGTGGACACAGACGGAACGGCTGCTGTGCGGTACATAGAAACGGGAATTCACGATGACGACTATATTGCAGTGACCGGCGGGCTGAATGAAAACGATGCGGTAATCACCAGCTGGAGCAGCTCCCTTACCGGGGGTTCTCTGGTGCAGAAGGCGGTGAATGAGTAATGAGTCTCACAAAGCTTATACTGAAGCGTCCTGTTTCCGTAATGATTATGATCATCATCATTGCAGCCTTCGGCTTTTCCGCAATGACCGGTATGGAGCAGGAGCTTACACCGGAAATGAATATGCCCATGCTGGTGGTGATGACGCAGTACAGCGGAGCCAGCCCGGAGGATGTGGATGAGCTTGTCACAACCGTCGTTGAGGACAATCTGTCCACACTTGACGGAGTGGAAAGCGTGTCTTCGAAATCCTCGGAAGGTTCGTCCACTGTCATGCTCGAATACAGCTACGGCACGGATATGGATGATGCCTACAGCGACGTAAGCAAAAAGCTCAATATGATTTCCATGAGCATTCCGGATGCCTGTGAAACGCCTGTGGTAATGGAGCTGGACATGAATTCTTCGGCATCCATGATGCTGACGGTCAGCGGCAGTCCCGCAGGAGGTCTTTACAATTATGTCAATGATACCATGCAGCCGGAGCTGGAAAAGCTCAGTACCGTGGCAGACGTGACAGTAGTCGGAGGGCAGAAGGAGTATATCAGCATTTCTCTGGACCGGAATGCCATGGAGCAGTACGGCCTGACAATTTCCGCCGTTGCGGATGCCATCGCATCGGCTGACTTCACCGCATCGGCCGGTGAAACATCCCTGGGAAATACAGAGATCAATGTAAGTGCGGGACAGGACTTTGAAACCATGGAATCCCTGAATTCCATCGCTGTTTCAGCAGGAACAGGAAGCGTGGTGCTTCTTTCGGATGTGGCGGATATTTCCATGGCCACGGAGGAAAGTGATTCCGTGAGCCGGTACAACGGGGAGGACGCCATTGCCGTAAGCATATCAAAGAATCAGTCCAGCACAGCAGGCATGCTTTCCGAGCAGGTAACCCAGGTAGTGGATGAGCTGCGCAGGAGCGCAGACAACGTTACCATTAATATTGTCAATGATGAGTCGGAAAGTATTTCCAGTTCCATCGAGGATGTGTTCCAGACCCTTCTTCTGGCAATCTTCATCTCCATGGTAATTCTTTTCCTCTTCCTGGGAGATCTGAAGGCTTCCCTGATCATTGCCAGTTCCATGCCGGTATCGGTGCTGACGGCGCTGATTCTTATGAACGCCTTTGACTATACGCTGAACATGATTACCATGTGCGCCCTGGTCATCGGGGTGGGCATGATGGTAGACAACTCAGTGGTGGTGCTGGAAAGCTGCTTCCGTTCCCGGGCAAAGGGTCTGTCTCTGTTTGAGGCCGCCGTGCAGGGAACAAAGGAAGTGACCGCTTCTGTAACAGCCGGTACCATTACCACCGTGGTGGTATTTCTGCCCCTGGCGTTTATCGAGGGCATGGTAGGGCAGCTGTTCAGGCCTTTAGGCTTTGTGATTATCTTTTCGCTTTGCGCATCGCTTCTGTCGGCCCTTACCCTTGTGCCCTTCGCATATTACCGGTACCGACCGACGGAGCGCGAAAAAGCTCCTCTGTCACGGTTCATGAGAAGACTGACGGCAGCGTACCGAAGTGCCCTCTCATATCTGATTCACAGAAAAAAGACGGTATTCGGCACCGTGGCCCTTCTTCTGGCAGTTTCCCTGGCAGCCGTATCTCAGGTGGACCAGGAGCTTATGGGAGCTACGGATGAAGGCACCATTTCCGTGTCCGTCACTGCGCAGCAGGGACTGAAGCTTGAAAAGCTTGAAGAAATCACAGATCAGATTGAGGAAATCGTATCCTCCGATGACGATGTGGAGGACTACATCCTGACAGCAGGGGGCAATGGAATGATGAGCAACGACGGCGCCAGCTTCAGCGTAAACCTTAAGGATGACCGGAAGCGTTCCACCGATGAGATTATTTCCTCCTGGAAGACCGAGATGGCCGGAATCATGAACTGCGATGTGGAGGTAAGCAACAGCTCCGCCATGGCGTCCATGGCCATGTCCCCGGATACCATAACCGTGGCCCTGCAGGGAAGCAGCTACACCGATGTTCAGGAAGCCTGCAGCACCATTGTAAGCAGCATGCGCAGCCGGGGCGATGTGGCAAGAGTCAGCTCCACCTTCTCAGAGGGAAGCACGCTGGCAAAGATTCAGTTCGATCCCCAGCTCTGCTCCGCATACGGCTTTCAGGCTTCCAGCGTAGCTGCAACGGTAAATCAGATGATGAACGGAATTACAGCCACGCAGCTTACAGAAGACGGAACAGAATACGACGTTGTGGTGGAATACACCGACGAGGATTACCAGTCCGTTGAGGACATTTCCAGAATCCAGGTGACAAGCAGCGCCGGGTATACCGTGGATCTGTCCGATATCGCAGATATCGTCTACAGAGACAGCCCTGTAAGCATAAACAGAGAGGACGGATACTACAACGCAACGGTTGACGTGGAATTAAACCAGGATGCTCTGAACTCCAGCGAAGATGTGAACCGCGCCATACATCAGATATCACTGCCTGCAGGTGTTGAATTTACAGACAACAGCATGCAGAAATCCATGAACAGCGAATTTTCCAGTCTGTACAAAGCCATACTGATTGCCGTATTTCTGGTATTTGCCGTCATGGCCATGCAGTTCGAATCCGTAAGATTTTCCCTCATGGTCATGATCTGCGTTCCGTTCTGCTTTATCGGCTCTTTCCTGATGCTTTACTTTACAGGAACGTCCATCAGCATGGTATCGCTTCTGGGATTTGTAATGCTCATCGGCACCGTCGTCAACGCCGGAATCCTCTACGTGGATACGGCAAACCGCTACCGGGAAACCATGGACCGGGATACTGCCCTGATCGAAGCAGGCGTAACAAGACTGAGACCGATCCTGATGACCACACTCACCACCATCTGCTCCATGATCCCCCTTGCCATCGGCTCCGGAGGCAACGGAGATATGCTGCAGGGCTTTGCGGTCGTATCCATCGGAGGTCTCACCGCTTCCACACTGATGGCCCTTCTGATGCTGCCGACATTCTACATTGTTATGGATAAGAAGGACAAAAACAGCAGGAAAAAATGGACCAGACTGCGCCTGCCCGGCAGGCGGACAGCGTCTTCGCCGGATGAGGAAGGGGCTCAGACGGTTAAAAACAGTGAAGAACCGGAAACAGCACAAAAAGAACCGGATGTTTCCGACCCTTCCGGCCCGCACAGGCCGAAGGCAAAAGGAAGGAAATTCAAAGGGAGAAAAAGGGAATGAACATAGATAAATTTTTTAAGAAAAACAGATACGCAGGAAGAAGGGCGGCGGCACTCTGCCTCTGTGCCGCCCTGACGGCGGGAAGCGGACTTGCCTCCGTGGCATTTGCAGCCTCAGATACGGCGATGACCTCTGCGGCTGCAGATTCCGCCGCAGCAGAAACCTCTGCAGAGGAACCGGCCGGCACAGGGGAACATGCCGGCTCCGATGCAGACACATCCGTGGAGGTTTCTTCGGAGAAGACCGTAACCCTCACACTTGAGGAAGCGGTCACAAAAATGAAAACAGACAGTGCCCTGTCTCAGCAGGCGGAATTTAACCGGAGGCAGGACGAAATAACGGCCAAAAGCTACACGGAAACCGCCAGATCCATAAAATCCAGTCTGGAGGACATCAGCGAAGCCTCAGACCTCAATACAGCCTATTCACTGCAGCAGAGCGGTGTTACAAAGAGCAACCAGCGGATTGCGGAACTCAGCAGGGATTTTGTAAATGAGCACAAGGATGAAAACTACGAGGCGGAAATGAACGGAATCGAGCAGTCAGCCGTTTCTCAGTACTATAACATCCTGCTTGATCAGGAAGAAAAGGATTTATGCGAAAGCAGGCTTTCCTACCAGAAAAAGCTTCTGTCCTCTGCGGAAACAAAGTACAGCAGAGGCATGATTTCATACGATGCCCTTGTATCACAGCGCAATGCAGCGGAATCTGCAGAAAGAAATCTCAGGGATGCAGAAACCGCACTCAGCGCCGATATGAGAACCTTTAACGAAAATCTCGGATACGACCTGGACACCCGGCTTGTGCTTACAACGCCCATCGAGCAGACCGCAGAGGAGCTGCCCGATGTGAAGGATGCGGTGGACTCCGCCCTCGAAAACAGTCTGGAACTCAAGTATTACACAGATTTCACCGTAAAGAAGCTGGAGCTTCAGATGAACTCTCTGAGATACAGCACCTCCCTTTCCTCTTCCTCTTATAAGAACGCAGAGCTGTCATACGAAAAGAGCCTGCGCAGCATCGAGGAAAAGAAAACTGCAAAGGAGCAGAGCATCCGCAATGCATACGATACCCTGTCCCGGCTGGACGGACAGATTGAAGCAGCCAGAGAGGCACTGGAAACTGCAGAACGCAGTTACGCCTCCGCCCTGAAGAAATACGATCTGGGACTGGTTTCCGCTCTGTCACTGCAAGAGGCAGAGCTGTCGGCTTCTTCCGCCCGTCAGTCCCTGGACAGCGCAATCGTATCATATAACTGCGCTGTAACACAGCTGAAAGGCGATACAGGAGCAGGAAGCTCCCGTATAAGCTTCAGCTGACAGCGCCCTCCCCAAAGCCCGTAGAACATGAAGAGGAGCCTGCATCTACAGCAGGCTCCTCTTCATGTGGTTTTTCAGGGCTTCCAGCACGCTGTTCATGTGATACTGGATCAGGAAAAAGGCATTGGAGTATTCCGGGTACTTTGCCCGGGCCCTCTGCAGCAGCGGCGCCACGTAATTCTCGGTTTCCTGGATGTATTCGGCCATCTTGTGGTCCGAAAAACCGGAGGCCATGCTGGAGACATTGTTGCAGCGGTCAAGGAGCTTTACCACAGATGCAATTCTGTTTTCTGCGATTTTTCCGTAATACGCTTCCTCCGCTTCCGGGGAATCATCAAAATCTTCGGGCTTTGTAAGAACCCGGACAGCTTCCCTGGCTGCCTCCCCCACCGGCAGCTCCTCCGGCGCCACGCCGCAGTCCTCGCACACATCGTGCAGCAGACAGGCCGACAGAAGGTCGTCTTCTGCGATCCCAAGGGCCAGAGCATGACAGGTCATGAGCAGGGGATGGTAGATGTAAGGAATCCGTTCCTGTCCGTCCTTTGCCTTCCGGAACTGCCCGCTGTGCTTCTCCCGCGCAAACCCCAGAGCCCGTTTCGTCTGAAACAGATTGCGGGCCGTGCAGTAGGCGCTGATGTAGGTGTGCATGCGTTTTTCATTAAACAGCCGGTCCGACAGGTGGGAGGTCACTGCAAGAATCTTTGCATCCGGCTCCTTTCCCGTCAGAAGCCAGTCTGCCGTCACCCCGTAAAGAGCAGCCAGCTCCGGAACCCTTGCCAGATCCGGAATGGAGTTTCCGCACTCCCACGCGCTCACGGACTGAGCCGTGACAAACAGCCTGTCTGCAGCCTGCTTCTGGGTCAGTCCTGCGTTTTTTCTCGCCTCTGTGAGGCGGTATCCCAGCGTTTTCATCATGGTTTTCCCCTCCCTTTATGTATCCGGCGCCCGGGGCGCCGCAGAGCATCCGCGCCAGCCGCGCCTGTTCTTCGTAAACCGCCACTGTTCCTGAACAAAAGCGGTCATATTTCCTTCTCATTTCAACATTATTATACTCGCCAAAACAGACAACAGGAATCTCCATTTCATTTTTCCCGAAACCTGGTTCATAAAATACCTCCGGCTCCTTTTTTTCCGAAATCCGGTCCGAACCCCCCATAAATGAAAAATCCCCGCCGACGCGGGCCCTGCCCGCCCCTTACTCGTCCCGGTCAAAAATAATTTTAAAATTTTTAGCACTCTCGTGTTTAGAGTGCTAATCAGTGGGAATAACTAAAGTGTAAGCGAGGAACAGAGCTTACAGAGATATTCAAACTTGTCAGTTATATTTTCTACGGACCACACAAGATCCGCGTTAACGGACCGGCAATTGCAGTGCCGGCCTTACAAAAGGAGGTTTCACATATGTTATCTATTATGCCAAGAACAAACAATTTCGGAATGAGCTTATTCGACGATATGGACAGAATGTTCGATGCACCATTCTTCCGCAGCAGCAGACCGCAGGCCATGAAGACCGATATCCGCGAAGAAAACGGCCTGTATCTCATGACCATGGAGCTGCCTGGCTTTGATAAGAACGACATCAAGGCTGAGATCAAAAACGGTTATCTGACCGTCACAGCAGAAAAGAATGACGAAAAAGAAGAGAAAAAGGAAGGTTACGTATTCCGCGAAAGAAGCACCGGCAGCTGCAGCAGAAGCTTCTATGTAGGCGATCACGTAACGCAGAACGACATCAAGGCTGCCTACAAGGACGGCATCCTGCACATGTCCTTCCCAAAGGAAGCACCGCAGGTACAGGAAGGCCCGCACCTTATCTCCATCGAATAATCGGATCTGAATTACCGGATCCATTCATCCGGGCAGTAATTCCGGAATAAGTAGTTTCTCCAGACCGGCAGTCTTTCAAAGAGGTTTTCGTAAGACTGCCGGTCCCGGAATCCGCAAAATCAGCTACTGCCTTTGCTGCGGCAGCCGCCGCAGCGAAATAATACCCATTTTACAGGCCTGGGGCCCGCCATCCGGCGGGCCCCAGGCTTTTTCATGCACTCCCCCGTCTGCTGCCGGGCAGCAGCTGG
>JBJFFZ010000114.1:0-1111 GCA_051892195.1 Anaerovoracaceae bacterium | reverse complement strand
CCCGTCTGCTGCCGGGCAGCAGCTGGTTCGGCCTGCGGGAGGACTGATTTAAAATTCGTGCACTTCCGGAGCCGCAGTGAATGAGCTGAAGGTTGCAACAGCGTTTTTCAGGTACAGCACCTGAGTGTTGCCGTCGTTTTCGTCGTACATGCTGCGCAGCTCGGCGTAATCGTCCAGCATGGATTTTCTTGCTTCTACCCGGTCATCTTCCACCAGCTCGGCTGCCACCCGCAGCCATACACCGTCCTTGAACGCGCAGATTTCACACTTGGGATTTGCGGCGATCTGGCTGGACACCGGCTTGGATCTGCCGGTCTGAAGATACAGCTTTCCTTCAAAAATATGGGCTGTACCGAACGGACGCACCCGCGGCTGATCTCCCTCCACAGTTGCCAGATAATATGTACCTGCTGATTTCAGAAATTCGCATACTTTTTCCATGAAAATACCTCCTTATACGATCTGCCAACGATCTTTTGCTGAAAATCAAATTTTTAACCCGTTTGCTCAGTGAGCGAACCCGCCGTTTCTTTTCTCCGACGGGTCATCACCTGCCTATATGGTACAGTCAAAAATTTCCCCTGTAAAGCAGGATATACGTTTCATGAAGTACCTTTCCTTCCTTCAATCACGATTCCTTCTATCGGGTAATGCAGTTCTCTGCGCAGGGCGCAGCGTCTGCGGTTCATTCGATTTCAATTTTTGCAGGCGAGCATTTTCCTCCGTTGCAGCTGCTCTCTGAAACGCTGCCCATAATACGTCATTCCATTAAAAAAACAGGGAAAATATTAAATCGAATCGCTTTTGAAGCAAATCCGCCAGATTCCCGGTCAGGCCCCGCCTGATTCCGGCTGCCCCGGGCAGCCGCAACAATAAATCAATCGCAACAAATTAACACGGATCGGATTCGAATATTCATTTTAAATGAAACGTTATTTTTTCTGAAATTCACACAAAGAACCACTGTTTCATCACACGATTATCACATCGTTTTTCCCAACCGTCACATAATGATGATATGCTTTCTTCCGATACCAACAGAATCTTGATTAATTGCAATTCCCGTGATACCATTTCCGTACCAGAAGAATTTTACATGCCTGCCGGCAAA
>JBJFFZ010000113.1:0-10133 GCA_051892195.1 Anaerovoracaceae bacterium | reverse complement strand
TTCAAACATTTCTTCGATCTTAATTAAAAGCTTCTTCATTTTTCTGTTCTCCTTTCTGCTTTCCTTTGTTGTCTATAATATAGCAGATTGACCTGATATGGTAAAATACATATAATAAAACCATAGCAATACCTTTTGAGTATAGCAAATAACCGTGTCTGTTTTCCATCCGCTCTGCGGATGCACAGGAAGGAGGCCCCCCTATGGAGCTGCGCCATATCCGTTATTTTCTCGCCGTAGCCGAATGTC
Source organism: Anaerovoracaceae bacterium (assembly GCA_051892195.1). Classification (GTDB taxonomy): domain Bacteria; phylum Bacillota; class Clostridia; order Peptostreptococcales; family Anaerovoracaceae; genus CAKQOE01. The sequence goes on along the minus strand of JBJFFZ010000113.1, from coordinate 9,884 downwards.
TCAATTTCACAAAAGCCGCAGAAAAGCTCTGCATCGCCCAGCCCCCTCTGAGCCGCCAGATCCGGGATCTGGAAGAAGAGCTGGGCACGCCCCTCTTTGAACGGAAATCCCGGGGGCTTCAGCTCACCGAGGCAGGGCGCCAGTACCGGCAGTACGCCGTGCAGATCGTAAACCTGGCGGACCAGTCCGCCCAGGTCATCCGCAATATAGAAAAAGGTCTGCAGGGAACCCTGTACCTGGCCTCTGTGGAAGGACAGGCCCCCCGCCTGCTTTCCCGCTGGATCGCGGGCTTTCACAAGCTGTATCCCGAAGTGGAATACAGCCTCTGGAACGGCAACTCCGACGATATTGCAGACAGAACCCTGCGGGGACTGTGCGATCTGGCCATTCTCACAGAGCCCTACAACGGCGAAGGGTTCTCCGGGTTTCCTGTGTGGGAGGAGCCCTGGATCGTCATGATTCCTCCGGACCATCCTCTGGCTGCCCACCCCGGCCACACCATTACGCCAGCAGAGCTGGCGCCCTATGATCTGATCATTCCTTCCAGACATTCCAGGGAAGGGGAAATCGAACACTGGTTTGAAGGCACCGGCAAAAAGCCCCATATTATCGGAAAAATGGCCCATATGCTCAACGCCTTTGAGCTGGCGGAGCAGGGCGTGGGCATCTGCATCTACCCTGCGGCGGCGGCATACTACGCACAAAACAGCAATATCATTATAAAAGAGCTGCGGGACCCCGCAGTCACCGCTGTCTACGTGCTGATCTACAGCAGCCAGCGCCCCCTTTCCCTGGTGGCCTCTGCATTTTTAGAATACATCCGGCAGAACCCTGCACCGGCTCCCCTCCGGCAATGACCCAAACCTGCCGGAGACCCGCACTGCGCCCCGGTGAGAAAAATTCTGCACCCGCAAAAAAAGACAGCCTGCAGGGATTCCTCCTTTGGAAATCCTCATGCAGACTGCCTGTTGTCATTTTCTCCTGCGTTTTTCCTGCTTGTGTCCCGCGGGCGGGACGTTCCTAAAGAACCTCTGCCTCAATGTACTCCGGCTCACCGAAGAACAGGTTTCTGCGGCGATAATAGTACTTCAGAATCAGGTACTGAATGCCCATGGTGATCACGAAGGACAGAATTCCGCTGATGGCGGTGTCTGCCGTAAAGAGATTCATCACGGCCACCACCAGGGTATATGCGGCATCGAGATAAAGAATTACATAAGCCCAGGGCCGGAACCCTAAAAGACCGATAAACATGATCAGGGAAATGCCGGAAGAGATGATCGCTTCAATGATTCCCACAGTGCCGGAAACGAAAAACGCTGCAAAATTCAGCGTAAAGAGATCCAGCAGCAGGACTGCAGCCAGGCTCAGCCACACAACAATAAATCCCAGGCAAAGCAGTACAAGGTACAGCTTGTGAAACTTCAGAGGAATCTGTTCCCTCAGGGAGTACGGTGCAGTGTTTTTAAACAGAACCCCCTCAATCTTTCTGATGATTTCCATAAAGAATAAACCTCCATATGCTCCTGCAGCCGCAGGAGGCAGAGCGCAAGAGCCCTGCCGCCCCGGCCGCCGTTTTCTGTTCGATCTTTTCTCATTATACAGAAATCCCCTGAAAATTCCAATACCTGAATCCTTATTCCTTCTTTCACATGGATTTGTTACTGCTGCTCCTCGTCCTCCCAGAACAGCTCATCCAGTGTCCTTCCAAGGACTCTGCAGATGCTCAGACAGAGCCGGATGGTGGGATTGTAGTCTCCTTTTTCGATGGAATTGATGGTCTGTCGGGAGACCCCTACCGCATCGGCCAGCTGCTGCTGGGAAAGGTCCAGGGCCGCCCGGGCCGACTTCATACGGAGATTTTTCATGCCGTGCCTCCCTTCCTACTGCTCATCGTCCCGGCGCTTCATGAGCTGCCGCACGCCAAAAGCCGCAAGAATCAGAGCAAACAGCACCGCGCACATCAGGTTGATCATCCACACGCCGAGAACACCGTCCTCATACAGACTGTCATTGAGGCAGTTCGTTACAACAGCGAACAGATTTGTCGCAATAATGACAATGCACAGAATCACATAGGAACGGATCTTTGACCCGACCCCAAGGTACGCATCCACGATAATGCAGTACACCGCAAAAGCTCCCAGTCCCAGAAGGATGCACCCCCAGATGCCCACAAACGGCACTACAGGAAGCTCAAAGACAGAATCCGCCATGCTGTAAAGCATGCAGGAAGTCATCAGTGTATAAAACCCGATCTTGTAGCCCTTTCCCTGCAGAAGAATCTGCCGCTCGTCATACTTTCCCTTCATCCTGCTGCCATGTATAATCCCCGTGCGCTTGAAAATCAGCCGGATCACCATGCATATCAGCATGACACAAAGGATTCCGCACATTACGCCCATAATATAAACATCTGATTCCTTCATTTCCTTTACCTCTCTCTTTCTCTTGAAACAGGCCGGCTCCGGCAGCTCCCTTTTTCTGCGCAGAGCGCAGCCTCCTGAAAAACCCGTTCCCTTCTGCCCCCTTTTGACTGGCAGAAGAGATTCGTATTACAAAATGTAAAATATATCTTACACTCTTATAGTAATTCCTGCCTTCCATTTTGTCAACTATATTTTACAAAAAATCTATTCTATTTTTCATTTTGTCACAGTCATATGAAAAAGCCAGCGAATCCCATGCCGCCGGAATCAGACCCATGGCCGCAGAAAATTGACGGCGCGTCCCGCGCCCCGTATAATAAGCGTAATGAAACATTCTGCCGCCCTCCCCGGAGGGCCCGCAAAAGAACCGGAGCACCCGGCCCAAGGCCGCAGCGAAAACGGATGCATCACAGAGAAAATAAAAAGGAGGGCTTTTTATGCCAAGACTGTCCCTGATGGAAGCAGTAAAAATCGTAAATCTCGTAAAAGAAACCTTCGGCGTGGAGCTGAAAACCCACAGTCCCTGCGGGACCAAAGGCTTTTTCCTGACACTGGAAGAGCCGGACCCTGCAGTAACCGCGTTTATCAAAGAACAGTTTGAGAAGCTGGATGCGCCTCTGGAGGTTTCCGAAGACGAGAAAATGTTTGTGTATAAGTGGGAATAATCCCCGGAACACAGACGTAAAATTGAAGGTTCATTTGCCTGTGATCCCCGGAAGTCCTTTTTCCCGGGGATTTTCATTTTTTCATATGAACAAATGCATTTCCGGTAGTATAATGGATAAGAATAGGTATTATGACTGAAATTTTCAGCTTTTTCTGGACTTTTTTCGGAGGTTTTTCATGCATTCACAAAATGACTTACAGATAAATTCCCGGGAGACGGGGACTCTGTCCCCTGCAGACTTGCCGGGGGCTGCCGGGGCAGCCGGGGCTGTTTCGCCGACGCCCATGCTGATTGTGATTCTTATGACGTCGTTTATTACCACCTTTACCGGCAGTGCCCTGAATCTTTCCATTCCCTCCATCAGCTCCGAGTTTCAGGCCGGGGCGGTCAGCGTGGGATGGATCGTTACAGGGTATATTATGGCATCGGCGGCGTTTTCCGTGCCTTTTGGGAGATTTGCAGATCTTTATGGAAAGCGGAGGGTCTTTCTCACCGGTGAGTGCATCTTTACCGTCTGCTGCCTGCTGTGCTCCCTGTCGCAGAACATTGCCATGATCATCGGCTTCCGCCTGGTGCAGGGCATCGGCTCCGCCATGATTTTTGCCACAAACATTGCCACGCTCACCGACATCTATCCGCCGGAAAAGCGGGGGGCTATGCTTGGTCTTTCCACGGCATTTACTTATCTCGGTCTCTCCCTGGGACCTGTGGTGGGAGGCGTTATGAACCAGCATCTGGGATGGCGCTCGATTTTTATTCTCACGGCGGCATACAGTGTGATCATGACCTTCCTGGCCTTTGTAAAGTTCTTTCCGCCGAAGGTTTCCGCCCCGGCAAAGGGCTTCCGGGAAGCCATGGATCTGCCGGGATGCATCCTTTACTCTGCTTCTGTATTTCTGGTGATGTACGGTTTTTCGGATCTTATGACAGGTCTTTTCCCGAGGCTGCTGCTTGCGTCGGGGATAATCGTGCTGATCTGCTTTATCCGCCGGGAGCTTAAGGTGGCTTCCCCGGTCATGAATCTGAAGCTTTTTACGGAAAGCCGTTCCTTCGGTCTTTCCAACATGGCGGCGCTGCTCAACTACGGGGCATCCTTTGCGGTCAGCTACTTTGTGTCCATCTACCTTCAGAGTGTTCAGGGCTTTTCCTCTCAGGCGGCAGGCTTTGTGCTCATCACCAGCCCGGTGATCCAGACACTGCTTTCCCCTGCAGCCGGAAGACTTTCGGACCGGATTCAGCCGTATAAGCTGGCATCTGCAGGCATGGCCATCACTGCAGTGGGAATCTTCCTGTTTGTATTTACCACGGATCATATGCATCTTGTGTACATCATCGTTGCCCTGGCAATTATCGGCCTGGGCTTTGCCCTGTTTTCATCACCGAATACCAACGCCATTATGAGCTGCGTGAAGAAGGAGGACTACAGCGTTGCCTCCTCCATTCTGGCTACCAGCCGTTCCATCGGGCACACCCTCAGCATGGCCATTGTGTCCATCGTGGTGGCTGTCACCGTAGGCAACGTCACGCTGGCATCTGCGCAGCCGTCCGCCATCGTATCTGCCATGCGGATCTCCTTTGCAGTCTTTACTGTGCTGTGCGTGGCAGGGATCTTCTGCTCTGCAGTACGGGGAAAAAAATAAGCCTGAAACACCGCAAAGCATTCAGAATGAAAGGAGTCACATATGAATGAGATCGTTATCCGCCGTCTGGAAGAGGCGGGCATCGCCTGGACGAAAACCCTTCCAAATCTCATGGACCGGGAGCTCATCTACCTCAAATACCTGAAACGTTTTCCGGACAATGAATACTATCCCGGGCTTCTGAAGGCCTTTGAGGAAAACGACTGTTCCGCAGCGTTCCACGCTGCCCACACCCTGCGGGGCACCACAGGAAACCTGGGGATCCTTCCCATGTACGAGTGTCTGGTGGAAATGACCGAGGAGCTTCGGGCAGGAGATCTGGATGCGGCAAGGCTCCGCCTTCCGACCCTCACCGCCGCCTGGGACAGGGTGGTATCCCTGCTGAAGGAATTATAGCAAAACAAAAACACCCGCCCCGGGGCTCCGGAATCCGTGCGATTCCAAAGCCCCCGGCGGGTGTTTCTTATCTTTTTCAGGAGCCGGCCTGCGGGCAGGCCGCCTAGTCTCTTACGTTTTCCTTTCTCCATTCGATGTAGTCATCATAGGTGGACAGACGGTCGATGATGGTGCCGTCCGGACGGATTTCTATGATGCGGTTTGCGATGGTATTGATAAACTCATGGTCGTGAGAAGCAAACAGAACATTGCCCTTGAAATCTATGAGCCCGTTGTTGACCGCTGTGATGGATTCCAGATCCAGGTGGTTGGTCGGCTGATCCAGCACCAGAATGTTTGCTCCAAAGAGCATCATGCGGGACAGCATGCAGCGGACCTTTTCGCCTCCGGAAAGCACCTTTACGGCCTTGTATACATCGTCTCCGGAGAAGAGCATTCTGCCCAGGAAGCTTCTCATAAAGGTTTCCGTGGTCTCTTCTGTGTACTGGCTGAGCCACTGCACAAGGTTGAGGTCGCAGCCGTCAAAGAAGGCGTTGTTGTCCAGCGGGAAGTAAGACTGGGAAGTGGTGGTTCCCCACTTGTAGGAGCCTTCGTCCGGCTCCAGCTCGCCCATAATGATCTTGAACAGTGTGGTGTTTGCGATTTCGTTCTCCCCTACAAATGCGATCTTGTCATCCTTGTTTACGCGGAAGGAAATATTGTTCAGGACCTTAACCCCGTCCACGGTCTTGCTGAGGTTTTCCACCGTCAGCAGCTCCTTGCCCGGCTCTCTGTCCATGGTAAAGCCTACAAACGGATACCGTCTGGAAGAAGCCGGCATTTCCTCTACAGACAGCTTGTCCAGCAGCTTTCTTCTGGCGGTTGCCTGCTTTGACTTGGACTTGTTGGCAGAGAACCGCTGAATGAAGGACTGCAGTTCCTTTATCTTGTCTTCGTTTCGCTTGTTCTGGTCCTTCATCATCTTCTGAACCATCTGGCTGGACTCGTACCAGAACTCGTAGTTGCCGACGTACATCTTGATCTTTCCGTAGTCCACGTCAACGATGCTGGTACATACGGTATTGAGGAAGTGTCTGTCGTGGGATACCACGATGACCAGGCCTTCGTACTCCATAAGGAAGTCCTCCAGCCACTCGATGGCCCCGATGTCCAGGTGGTTGGTAGGCTCGTCCAGAAGAATGATCTCAGGATTGCCGAAGAGTGCCTGCGCAAGAAGCACCTTTACCTTTTCCTTTGCAGTCAGGGAAGACATGAGATCGTAAAGGATGTCCTGCGAAAGCCCCAGACCCTGAATCAGGCGGCTGGCGTTTGATTCTGCCTCCCATCCGTCCAGCTCTGCAAACTCCCCTTCCAGCTCGGACGCCAGGATGCCGTCCTCATCCGTAAAGTCCTCCTTGGCGTAAAGCTCTTCCTTCTGCTTCATAATATCGTACAGGCGCTGGTTTCCCATAATGATGGTATCCAGAACCGTGTATTCCTCAAAGGCAAAGTGGTCCTGCTTCAGCACGGACATGCGCATGGTCGGCGGATAGGAAACGCTTCCGGTGGAAGGCTCCAGATCTCCGGAAAGAATCCGCAGAAATGTTGTTTTTCCGGCGCCGTTGGCACCGATGATCCCGTAGCAGTTGCCCGGCGTAAACTTGAGGTCAACGTCCTTGAACAGGGGCTGACCGCTGAAATTCATGCTGACATTGGTAACTGTAATCATTTACAAACTCCTCCTCTATATCAATGAAAATTCCTTTCCTTATCAGGTGCGGTCCAAAAAACCGCATACTTATACAGAATATATGAAAACAGGCAAGAATACAAGGCTTCTTTTTCAGCCGGGGCCCCGGCTGCCCCTTTCCTTTCAGGATTTTTTTTCGGTATTCTTCGTAATATCCACACCACGGCGTGTCTCTTTTTCAACCCTTCCCGTGTTGGCCGAAAGGATTCCCTGAATCTCCGCGTCCACGGCCTTCACCTCTGCAAGAAACTCCGTGGCGGAGACCCGCAGGGCGCCGCTGGCCATAATCATCATCTGCTCCAGACGGTCAGAGGATACGACCCGAAGCATGTAATTTTTTTCCATTCCGTAGGTGGTCCGCTCGATATAGGTGTCGGCGGTTTCGTCCTCCTTTGTGAACACGATGTCCACACCGCCCCGCTTTTCCTCGTGGCGGATGCCCCCCTTGATCCGGTATGCGTCAAACACCACGGTCATGCGGCACTTCCGGTAGCCCTGATAATTGACGAGAATATCGATGAGGGCCTCCCGGGCGGAGTCGATGTTGACGGCCGCCAGGGCCTTCAGCTCCTCCCACGCAAAAATTACATTGTATCCGTCCACAAAAATATATTCCGGAAGCTTTACTGCAGGCTTCGTAGGGCGATAGGTCTGAGGCGCCGCCTCCACCCGCCGGGCCTGGGGGCGCTGTGCGTGACGGTTGGACCGGGCGCTTCCTTCACCGTAGGTCCGCTCAAAAATCTGCTTCAGAACCTGGTCCTCTTCTCTGGTGCCCGAATAGCTGCGGGAAGCACCTCCGGCGGCTCTGCCGCCCCCTGCATCCGGTCCGGCTGCGGAGCTGCCGTCCTCTTCACCGCTGGAAGAATTTTCCTGATACGAGGTCAGGACAGGATGAATGTGAAACATTCCTTCTGTTTCGTGCCATGGCACGGTGATGCCTGCGCCGTGGCTGCAGAAGACGGAATCTGCAGTATTTTCCACGTCGGTCTCCGGATCATAGCCGAGCTCCTCCACCACCTGCCGGGTGTTGTGGCAGGGCTCATAGCCTGCCAGGGAATAGAAGAACCTTCCAAAGCCTCTGGTATAGGCGCTGACCTGGGTTCCGTAGTCCTTCAGCTCCGAAGCCGGGGCCTTGCCCTCTAAAACCGCATATTCGCCTGCCATCAGCGGCGCTTCAAAGCTGCCTCCCATGCGCTGAATATCCGCCATGGCTCTGCCGGTCATGTCGGAAGGAACCTCCAGCCGGAATTCGTACCATGGCTCCAGCAGAACGCAGAGCCCCTGCTGCCGGGCCTTCATAAGCCCCTGACGGATGGCACGGTAGGTAGCCTGGCGGAAATCCCCGCCTTCTGTGTGCTTCTGGTGGGCCCGTCCTGCAATGATGGAGATTTTCAGGTCCGTAACCGGAAAGCCGGTAAGCACTCCGGCATGATCCTTTTCTGCGATGTGGGTTGCAATGAGCCGCTGCCAGTTGGTGTCCAGCTCGTCGCTGCTGCAGGAGGAACTGATGACAATTCCTGCCCCGGGCTCCGCCGGCTCCATCAGCAGATGGACCTCCGCATAATGGCGCAGAGGCTCAAAATGGCCGCTGCCTATGACGGGACCGGACAGGGTCTCCCGATAGGTAATGCGCCCCTGACCGAAGGAGGCCCGGATTCCAAACCGCTCTGCAATAATATTCTGCAGGATTTCCAGCTGCACCTCCCCCATGAGCTGAAGCTGAATGATCTGCAGATGCTCGTTCCAGACGATCCGAAGCAGAGGGTCCTCCTCCTGCAGCTGCTTCAGCCGGGTGTAGACCTTATACGGATCTTCCCCGTCTTCCAGAATCAGACGGTAGATCATCACAGGCTCGATGGCAGTCTGTCCGGTTCCTGTTTCACAGCCCAGGCCCTGCCCCGCAAAGGTGGAGGTCAGACCTGCCACGGCGCAGATGGTGCCCGTTTCTGCACGGTCGCAGGTGTAAAACCGCTGGCCGGAGTAAATCCGGATCTGCTCCGCCTTTTCCTCCCCGATCATGGATTTTACCTTCAGGGTGCCGGAGGTTACCTTCAGATGGGTCAGCCGGGTGCCCTTGGGATCCCGGGTGATCTTGTACACTCTGGCGCCGAAGGCGCCCTCCGGGTCCCGGGGCGCCGCAGGCACGCAAAGCCCCCAGAAGGCGTTCAGAAAAACATCCACTCCGGAAAGCTTCAGTGCAGAGCCGAAGAAGCACGGAAATACCTGACGGGCGGCAATGGCCTGCCGCAGAGTCTCTTCGGATGGGGCGCCCCTTTCAAGAATCTCTTCCATAAGGGCCTCACTGCACATGGAAAGGGCGTCCTCGTCGGGGCTTCCCTGGTCGGAAAACCTTACGCAGCCCCCTCCGAAGCTTTTTACCAGTTCTTCCATAAGGACGCGAGGATCCGTCCCCTCAAGATCCATTTTATTAATAAACACAAACACAGGAATCTCATGCTTTTTCAGAAGATTCCACAGAGTCACCGTGTGCCCCTGCACCCCGTCCTTTCCGCTGATCACAAGGATGGCATAATCAAGAACCTGCAGAGTGCGCTCCATCTCCGCAGAAAAATCCGCGTGGCCCGGAGTGTCCAGCAGCATGAGCTTTCCTCCCGGAAGATCCAGCTCTGCCTGCTTGGAAAAGATGGTGATCCCCCGCTCCCGCTCCTGAGGATCTGTATCTAAAAACGCATCCCGGTGGTCCACCCTGCCGAGATTTCGGATCATCCCGGAAGAATACAGCAGCGCTTCTGATAAAGTGGTTTTTCCTGCATCCACATGGGCCAACAGACCGGCACAAATATATTTTTTTTCTTTTTCAGGCTTCTGTCCGCCCATAAAAAACGCCTCCTCCAAAATTGTATACTGTTTTCAGTATACCATAGGAGAAGGCAATCGTCGAGATGCTGTATTGCTTGCTGCATCTTTCCGGCTGCGCGCGCAGCCGCCCATAAAACTAATTCATTCTTCGTTGCTTTGTATCCTAATACGAATATAACGTCCCACCATGTCAATCACTTCCA
>JBJFFZ010000112.1:8114-10182 GCA_051892195.1 Anaerovoracaceae bacterium | reverse complement strand
ACAGCAGCCCTTCCTTGTGCTGCGGATCCCCAAAAAGCTTACGAAATACACTGTCCTTGTATTTTTCACTGATATTCATTTATTTCTCCCTTTTCGCCCCTTTGTTGCTAAATTCTGGGAAAATTATATCATAGAGAAATACCATGTCAAGGAATAAATGTAATAAAATGTAATTCGTGATTCAAAATACGTCCTACCCCAGTATCCCGGCAGCCCCGGCTGCCAAACCCCGCAGAGAAGGCCCGGCCATCCGGCACATGCAACCCGGCAGCCCCGCAGGCCCTGCCCGCCCTGCATCCGAACCGCAGCCGCCGGTCCGGCTTCCGAACCCCACATCCCCGCAGGCGCAGGTTTCCCGCCAAAAAACAAAAAAACCTGCGCCAGGCCAGCCCGAAACCCCTCACAAACAACAGGTTTCGGGCATCCCTACACGCAGATGTTGTACAGTTGTTTTCCGGAATTTTTTCGTCAGCCTCCGGAATAGCTGGCATTGCGGATGCCCCGGCCGGAAATGATTTTTCCCGGGCTTTCGGCCGCCCCCGCAGATGTTGTACAGTTGTTCTCCGGAACTTTTTCGTCAGCTTCCGGAATTGTTGCTGGCATTGCGGATGCCCCGGCCGGAGATAATCTTTTCCCAGGTTTCGTCGCTGACGGAAATCCCTACGATATTCTCATAAAAATCCGTCACCTCCTGCCGCAGGTCGATTTCCCCGTAATACTCCGGATAAATCACAGTCCCCAGCCAGAGAACCGCAAAGAAGGTCTCCACACTTCCCCGCTGTCCCCACCGGGTGGCGCTTACCGGAATATTGTAAACCTTTCCTTCCCGCACCGCCCGCAGGCCGGACCACTTGGAGTCACTGAGCAGATAGTCCTTCGTTTCCGCCTCATTGCAGATCATCACATCGGGATCCCAGGCAAAAATCTGCTCCAGCCCCGCATAATAATCCCCGTTTTCGTAGGTCATCTCATCCTCAGAGCCCGCAGACACATCGATGGCCCCGGCGCACCGGATCCAGTCATTTCCAAGACTGTCAGAGCCGTCCGTCATCACCGCCTGATTGATGGAATGGTACACCCGCACCCGCGCATCCTCCGGAATCCGGGAAGAAATAGCTTCCGCCCGCTCAATCACATCCTCGTAATACGCAGCCACAGCCTCCGCCCTGTCCCGGGCCTCACTGCCAAAAACAGCCCCTACCATCCGCAGCGCGTAGATCTGCTCCTCCATGCTGCTGTAATCCGACACAACATACGGAATCCCCGTCTGCTCCAGCTTTTTCCTCACCGCCTCCGAATCATACATGGACCGCTTCAGAATCACCGTATCCGGCGCCAGCGCAATCAGCGACTCCACGTTGAAATCCCCGCCGGACATGATCACAGGCACCTCCGCCAGCTCCGGCGAAATCTCCCGCAGCATGGCGTCCGACTTCGTCCCGTTGGGACACGAAGAAATCCGGCTGCCGCCCCCGCAGAGCACCGCAGCCTCCCCCGCAAAGGAATCCAGCACCGCCACCCCGTCCGGCTCCGCCGACACCACAACCGTCCTTCCCACACAGTCCAGCACCGTAAGCGTCCCCTCAGCCTCCAGCACCTCCAGCACAGGACCGGCCCCTCCGCCGTCAGCAGCCTCACCCCCGCTGCTCCCGCAGGCAGAAAAAGAGAAGCACATAATACAGAGTATTAAGATGAATGAAAGGAGTTGGGCATTTTTGTGAAAATCGGTTTTAAGTTGGTTTGTAATAATAAATTTTATTCTCTTCATTCGTTTCTGCACTTTCTCTTTTCCTGCCTCTGAGAGCAGCCTCCGCCAGATTGCCAAAATAATTAAAACACACAGACCCGGATGCCCTGCATCCCCCGCGGCCGGTCCCCGGCCAGAACCGGGTGATGAAAAGTCCTCCGCACATCCCTCGAAGCTAAATTTCCATAAATTTACATCTTCTATCAGCGAAACGCATCACCAGTCCCTGTTCACCGCCCGTCAGCCCTTCCCGGGGCTCAGAGTCCGCAGAGGAATAATCCGCCGGATCGTCTGCGGAGCAGATTCGCCGGCAGTACCGGC
>JBJFFZ010000112.1:0-8014 GCA_051892195.1 Anaerovoracaceae bacterium | reverse complement strand
ATTGTGGCGGCAGCGCCGCCGGCAGTTCCGGGCACTGGGATTTCCGCCACCACGGCCTCCACCCCGAACACCCGCCGGATAAATCCGGCATCCATAGTCTCCGACGGAGAGCCGCACATATGAATCCCCCCGTCATAAAAAGCCACAATTTTCACATCCGCAAGACATTCCTCAAAATAAAAAGGATGATCCGGCGAATGAGTCACCATCAGACAGGTGACATTCTTCTGCTTCACCAGACGGGCTGCGGCTTCCAGAAAAATCATTTCATTCCGGAAGTCCAGGTGGGCCGTAGGCTCATCCATAATGATCACCGGAGTGTCCTGGGCCATGGCCCTGGCCAGCATTACCAGCTGCATCTCCCCTCCGCTGATCTGCGTGTAAGGCCGGTCCGCAAGAGCCTCCAGGCCCATTTCCGCAATAATCTGACTGCAGATTTCCTCATCCTCCCTGCCGGGACCGGACAGCCCGTTCTTTCCCGTTCTGCCCATGAGAACAATCTGCGACACCGTATAAGGGAAGGACCGCTCATGCACCTGAGGCACATAGGCAATCCGCTGAGCCAGCACCGACGCCCGGATATTTTTTACATTTTCTCCATCCACCTCGATGAGGCCGCTGTACTCCCGGTTCACATTTAAAAGACAGTCCACAAAGGTGCTCTTTCCGCAGCCGTTTGGTCCCACCAGGCAGTACATTGCCCCGGGCCGAAACTCCAGGTTGACGCCGGAAAAAAGCAGTCCCCCGGCCCGAGTCCCGGCACCGGCACCACCGTCAGGCCGAGCCCCGGCACCATCACCGGCCCGGGCACCTGCAACACTATCGTTCCGGGCCGCAGAACCGCCACCATCACCGGCCCGGCTCCCGGAAGGGCCCGGGTTCCCGGCACAGGCGCTCCTTCGGTCCCGGGAAGAACCCCGGCTTTCGGGGTTCTTCCCGGAAGCCCGGCCCTCATATCCAAATGAAAGCTCTTTTACCCTGATCATCTCTGCCATCCGCCTCCCTTGGTTTTCTTCAGAAGAAAAATGAAAAACGGAGCCCCGATCAGCGACGTGAGAATGCCCAGAGGCAGCTCCGATGCCGTGACAGTCCTGCTGACCACATCCACCACAACCATAAAGCAGGCCCCGGTGCAAAGAGACACAGGAATCAGCGCCCGGTTGTCGTTGCCCGCAATAATCCTTCCGATATGAGGAACCACAAGGCCGACCCAGCCCACAACCCCGGACATGCACACGGCCCCCGCAGTGGCCAGAGTTGCGCCAGCAACAATCAGCATCTTGGAGCGCACCGTGTCCACCCCCAGAGCCTGCGCCTCCCGGTCCCCCATGGAGAGCACATTGATGCGCCACCGGTTTGCAAAGATAATCAGAATCCCCGCAGTCATAGGAATCAGCGCCCACATATCACTCCAGCCCACCGAAGCAAGGCTCCCCATGAGCCAGTAAACGATGGCCGGAAGCTCGCTGGAGGTGTCCGCAATATACTTCATGGCAGAAATCAGCGCATTGAACACCGCCGAAACCACCGTTCCGCCTAACACCAGCATCACCGCCGGCACCGAGCGGTAGATCCCCGCCACCCAGTAGCTGGAAAGCACCGCCACCACGCCAAAGACAAACGCCATGACATAACAGGCCGGACTGCCGCTGCCGAACAGCAGAATCGACAAAGCCGCCCCGAAGCCCGCCCCGGCACTGACGCCCAGGAGCCCCGGGCTCACCAGAGGATTGTGAAAAATCCCCTGATAGGCAGATCCGCTTACAGCAAGAGAAGCTCCCACAAAAACAGCCGCAAGAGCCCTGGGAAGCCGCAGCTTCACCACCACCGTATAAGCCTCCTCCGAAATGCCCGTATCCGCCCCGGCCAGCCGGGCAAGAGCGCAGAACACATCTCCGGCCCCCGTGCCGTACCTTCCCGCAAACAGAGAAAGCACCACCGCAGCCACCGGAAGAAGCACAAGTAAAGGTATGTACCGCTTTTTCAAATCAGCCAACCTCCCCGGTCGAAATCAGATCTGCTCCGGTTCCGCAGACATCCGCAATAATCACCTGGCCCACAGCGATTTTCCCTGCATCCAGCCTTACCCGCCTGCAGGCCTCAATCACATCCGCCATCCGGTCCCTGGGCACCGGCCCCGAAGTCTTCACAGGCAGCAGAGAACCGTCCGCCACAAGAACCGTGCTGGTCACAACCCTCCGTGGGCTGAAGATCTCCTGCAGAGCATAATCCGAACCGTTAGGGCACTTGTTTCCTGAAATCTGAAGCCCCGAAGCATTTCCGGCTGCCCCGGCAGCCCCCCGGTCCGTCACCTTAATCAGACAGCCCTTGGGACACCGGATACAGAAAAGGGAACGCCTGCCGCTGAAATCCTCCATATAGCCGGAAATAATCCCGGCCTCCTCCGCAGTAAGCCTGCGGCTTTCGTTGAGCGCATCCACCGCAAGCTCGTCCATAACGCCGCTGCCCCCTGCCAGCCAGTCCGCCGCAGCCTTTCCGGCATTGCGCCCGGAGGCAGAAACCGCATCCGCCGTATCATAGGATTTATAGACATTTCCGCAGAAAAACACCCCCGGCGTGTGAAGATCCTCCCACAACTCCCTTTCGGGGATCATCCCCGCCGCAATAATCAGCGTATCACAGTGAATATACCTGCCCGGCCCCACCGGCTCGCCCTTCTCATTCACAGAGCTTACCGTCACCCCGGTAATCCGCTTGCGTCCGCTGATCTTTGAGACCGTGCAGCCAAACCGCAGAGGAATCCGCAGGTCCTTCACGCACTGAATATAATTGCGCATAAGGCCGCTGGGCTCCGTCCCTACGATCATCTTTACCCGGATTCCCTCAAGAGTCATGCGCCGGGCCATAATCAGCCCCACATCCCCGGTGCCGAGAATCACCGCCGACAGCCCCGGCTTCAGATTTTTCACATTCATCATGTACTGGGCTGCACCTGCCGTCATGACCCCTGCAGGCCGGGCCCCCGGAATCTTCAGCTGCCCGGCAGAGCGCTCCCTGCACCCCGCAGCCATAATCACCGCCCGGCACAGGATATAGCAAAGCCCATGTTCCACCGAAGAAACCGTCAGCCGAAACGAAAACGAATCCGCAGCAATTCCGGAATCATCAGAATCACCGGAGCCACCGGAACCACCAGCAACTCTAAAATCCCCGGAACCGCCGGCTCTGCCGGCCCCTGCAGCCACATCCCCGTCGGCAGCCGGGCTGCCGCTCACCTTCTCCATGTTGATTACTGCAGCATTGCACATGCAGACTGCGCCGCTGGAATCGAAAATCCGTTTCCACCGGAGGGCGTATTCCGGGCCGGTGAGGGATTCGCCGAATTCAAACACGCCGAATCCGTCGTGGATGCACTGGTTCAGCACTCCGCCGGTGCGCTGGTCCCGTTCGAGCATTACCACACTTCCGGCGCCGTTTTCCCGGGCGCTGACAGCAGCAGCCATTCCCGCAGGACCGCCTCCCACAACGGCCACGTCATAAAACATTACTCCGTTATTCTTCCATTCCTTCAGCATCTCGAATCCGCCCCTTTACCACAGGGCTCCTGTCCCTGCTCTTCATAAACTCCTCCGGCCTGCAGCCGGTCTCTCTGCAGAAAATCTCCACAATCCGCGCAGTGCAGAAGCCCCCCTGACACCTGCCCATGCCGGTTCTCAGACGCTTTTTGAATCCGTTGAGACTCCGGGGCGGAAGGGGCGAACGAAGGACATGAAGAATGTCTCCCTCGGTGATTTTTTCGCACCGGCAGATCACACGGGCGTAGCGGGGATCCTCGCGGTACAGCGCGGCCTGCCGCTCCGGCGATTCCTGAAGAAACGGCTTCTGCTCCCGGAGCACAGGATCATAATCCGGATTGGGCTCCAGAGGCATTCCCAGCTTCACCAGCTCCTCTGTGACCTTCTGCGCCAGATACGGAGCAGCCGTCATTCCCGGATTTTTAATGCCCAGCAGGCTTACCATAAACCCGCTGCTTCTGCGAACCACAAAGTCCTTCTGCTCCTTTTCCACATTTGTGATATTGGCCCGGACCCCGGCAAAGCTGGTGATCACGCTGCCCATATCGATTCCTGGAAGAATCTTTTTCGCCACACGCTCCACATGGGCAAGGCCCTCCTCCGTGGTGTCCGTGTTGTCATAGGTGCGGACGTCCTCCGAAGTAGGTCCCGCAATAATATTTCCGTCGATGGTAGGCGCAATAAGGGTTCCCCCTTCGTCCTTCTCCTGCGCCTGATAGAGCACATGAGAAAGGACCGGCGCCTCCGCCTTCTGCTTGTCAAAGATGAAAAACTGCCCTCTCCGGGGCTTTACAACAAGCTCCTGAGGCTTCACCATGGCCTCGATCCCGGCAGCGCCATCCCCTGCAGCGTTTACAACAAAGCGGGTAAAAACAGAACCCCCGGTGGTAAGAAGCTCCACCGGACCCTCCATATCCTGAAGGTCCGGCTCCCCTTTCTGCTGCCTCCGTTTTTCATCCGCCGGGCGGATGCCCGTTACTGCAGTGTCAAAGAGAAATTCCACGCCATTCTGGGCGGCGGAAAGAGCCGTATTGACCGCCAGCTTAAAGGGCGAAATAATCCCCGTAAACGGCGTATACAGGGCCCGGACCACATCCCCGGAAAGCCCCGGTTCCAGGCGCCGCGCCTCGTCCCCGGAAAGGATCTGAAGCTCCGGGGTCCCGTTGGCCAGCCCCCGTTCGTACTTCTTTTTCAGCAGCTTCTCCCCCTCCGGGCCAAAAGCCGCATAAAGAGAGCCCACCCGGCGCATGGGAACGCCCAGCTCCCTGCAGATGGTGTCGTACATTCTGTTTCCGCCTACGCAGGAAAGCCCCTTGAGGCTTCCCTCCCGGTGATGAAACCCCGGATAAAGAACCCCGCTGTTGGCCTTTGTGGCGCATTCGCCCACATCATAGGCCCGGTCGATGACCAGAATCCGCAGCCGGTACTGTGAAAGAGTTCTGGCCGTCATAGAGCCCACGATGCCGCCGCCGATCACGGCAACATCATATTGATTGTTCATTCCATACGCATTCATAATCTTTCTACCCGGCAGTTTTCATACACATAAAGCCGCCTCCGGTCCAGCGGCGGTAAAGGCAGTTGAAGCAGGACTGGGAGCCCAGATGGACACATTCCTCCTCATCATTGTCCTGCACATACTGCATACACACCGGACCGCCCATACTCCTTCCGAGCCGTTCCCGCTCCTGATGCTGGGACACCAGCGTGTACACACCGTCCTCCCCGCAGACCCCAAGGCACACCTTGTGGCCATCGTAAAACATGAGACGGGTCCATTCGTTGATCCTTACACTTTTACTGTCCGAAAGAACACGGCCTTCCATATCCACCACAAAATCAGCGCCATACCTGCTGCAGAACTCCTTTGCAGACATGATCACACCGTCGAGGTCTTCGCCCAGCCTTCCGCGGATTGCACCGTCGCTCCTGCTGAGACGCAGTCCGATGCCTGCCAGAGCCCCGATGACCCCACTTCCGTCTCCTCCCAGTTCCTCCAGAAGTATCCAGTCCGTCCGGCCCGCCAGCTCAAAAGCCGACTCCCGGGTGAGCACACGCCTTTTTGCCTCAAAGCCAAACCGGATCAGCTCCTCGGGATCGTCCACCTCATCCACATAACAGACCGCAAGCCCCGGATCGGATATCTGCGACATATTGTCCCGGATGGAGCTTCTGCAGATTTCCGCAATCTGTTCCTTCCCCACGTCCCCGGGCAGCACCATATCCAGACACATGGAGCTGTTATGCGATGTATACTTTACCTTTTCATCAAGAATCAGCTGATGCCTGGAGATACCGTCCGCAGATCTGCCCCCCAGCTTATTCAGCCGGTTGCTGATAATTCCCGCGATCTTGCCGGTACTGGTCTCCTTCGTCACATCATCTGTATCATCAATGCAAATCAAAACGTTCATACTTACTTCCTTAAATCAGTTTTTTCAGAATCTGTTCCCGTTAATAAACCGCCAGATCAACGCCGCAGCCGCAAAGAGGATCACAGAGCAGAAAAAAATCGCCGCCGCTGCATCACCTCTGTTATAACGTTCCTCTTCCGAATCTGCTTCAGCTGCAGCATCCCCGGAAGCTCCGCGTTCCCCCTCAGCCTCAGAGAGATCCTCCGGATCATCCGCATCTGCATCGGCATCCGCCTCTCCGGCACCGTCAGGATCACCATCAGGATCTGAAACGCCCGTTGTTTCCTCCGGAGTCTGAAGGTCTGTGCCTGCAGCTGCCGGATTGTCCGGCTTCTGTCCGCCTTCCTGGCTGCCACCCGGTGCGGACGGATTTTCCGGCACCCTGCTTCCTGACGTGCCGGAATTTTCCGTGCCGCCGGAAGCCGCCGGAGCAGTACCCGCCGTCGTAAATCTCACCGTCTGGGTCTGCTGGGTGGCCATGCCGTTTTTCGCCTTTACTCCCGGAGTGATGGTCAGGACATACTCCGTGCCCGGCTGCAGAGCTGCCGCCGGTTTCACATAGATGTCTCTGCGCTTGTCAAATTCGATCTGTACATCCGCCACATAGGCAGAAACGC
Source organism: Anaerovoracaceae bacterium (assembly GCA_051892195.1). Classification (GTDB taxonomy): domain Bacteria; phylum Bacillota; class Clostridia; order Peptostreptococcales; family Anaerovoracaceae; genus CAKQOE01. Next base: position 1,447 of record JBJFFZ010000112.1, on the reverse strand, counting down.
TTACAGGCTCCCCTGCAGCTGTTGCCAGAGAAAAGTGCGACAGATTTCCGCTGCTCACCCCTGCATCCGCTACATTGTGGCTGAACTGCAGCGTAAAGGTGGCGTCTGTAGACACACCGGAGGCTCCGTCTGCAGGAACCGAAGACACCATGGAAAGAGGCACCGAAGATCCCCCTCCCGAGCCGCTGCCGTCTCCGCCCTCGGCATACACCGGCAGGCCGGTGCACAGCGCAAGGGTCAGCACCAGAAAAAGGAGCAGGGCAGAGCCGCCCCTGCGGCCCTGCGTTCTCCCCATATATTTAAATCGCATTGCTCAGATACCTCTGCATAATGGCTGCCACCTGGGCCCTTGTTGCGCCGGTCCGAGGTGAAATGGTCTGACTGTCAATGCCGCTGATGAGACCTGTGCTGACTGCCCAGACCATAGCGTCAGATGCATACCCGCTGACAGAGCCTGCATCCTTATAGGTGTCCAGCACAGAAGCGCTGTTGTTCCCCAGAGCAGGACTGCCTGAGTATCGGTACAGAATCACCGCAAGCTGTTCTCTTGTGATTCCGTCATTTACGCCAAAGCTCTTATCCGCATATCCGGTTACATAGCCGTTTTGCGCAGACCAGTACACCGCATCCATACTCCAGTGCCCGGATACAAGGTCCGTAAAGGAGCCTGTATAGCTCTGGGCCGGTCTGCCTTCCAGATTGTACAGCACCTGGGCAAGCATAGCGCGGCTCATACCATCGGACGGCCGGAATTCCTTTTCTGATACGCCGTTAAAGATTTCGTGGCTTGTTACAAAACGGATGTTATCGGACGCCCAGTGCGCTGCGGTTACATCGCCGAAGGTCTTTGCATTTTCCACAATGCGGACCGTTGTGCTGCCGTTTACAGCCAGCACCACGCCTCTGTCCGTCACAGCGGATTTCTTTATGATTTCCTCCGTGCCGTCCGCCTTTACCAGCACCGGAACCGTCCCTGCAGAAACATTCTGCACCGGAATCTCCACAGCAACATTGCTGCCTGCTTTCACATTGATGGTAATCTCCGGAGCCTGTGCGGTGCTGCTGGTTGATTTGATGCCGCTTAACGGCAGAACCAGCCGCTCTCCCTCATCGGAAGCAGCCGCAGCAGCCGTATCCGGCACCGTAACCGTCGTCGTGCTCTGGCCGATGGCATTGATCTGTGTCTCAGAAGTCGTGCCGTCTGCAGCAGTACCCGTAATCACCTTTGTACCGTCCGGATATGTAGTAATGACATTGACCGCACCGGTGGTGTTGTTTGTCTCAGTCACAGATACAGAACCATCCGGGTTGGTAACCTCCTGACCCACCTGAATCTGATCCGGAACCGTTGCGGCACCGCCGCCTCCGCCACCGCCGGCAGCTCCGCCGCCACCTGCAGCCCCTCCGCCGCCTGCAGCGGCGCCTGATGCTGCGGTTTTGAAGTAAA
>JBJFFZ010000111.1:0-36034 GCA_051892195.1 Anaerovoracaceae bacterium | reverse complement strand
GTTCCTGGTATTTTTGAGATTTGTATAATTTTCTTAATTCCTTGGACTGCATAATAGAAAACTCCAGTCAGCTCAGATTGCACGTACGGACAGATGCCCGTATGAAAGCGAATTGTTTACATTGTAACATATTACAGGAAAGAGTGAAAAGAAAATGACGATAACTACATCAGAACTGATGCGTCTTCTGAAAGTGCAAAAAAGCGTAGATGATTATCTGAACATTGCAAAAGGTGAGCTCAGGGAAGTCTCCCTGTCGGACTATCTGAATCAGTGCGTGGAAGAAAGCGGCATGACGAAGGCGGAGATTATTCAGGGATCCGGTCTGGAACGGTGCTACGCCTATCAGATCTTAAACGGAAAAAAAGAACATCCCGCCAGGGACAAGCTGATTCGCCTTGCGTTCGGTCTGAAGCTCAATGCAGAGCAGACCCAGAATCTGCTGAAGGCAGCAGGAAAAGCTGTGCTGAATCCCAGAAATCTTCGGGACAGCATCATCCTGTTTGTTTTGTCCCACGGCGGAAATGTAATCAGCTGCGATGAGCTTCTGGAAGACCGGGGCCAGCAGCCTCTTGAATAGAAATCCCGGTCTTCACCCGCTGAAGGAAGCTGTGGAGGATCTTTGCGGTAATCCCCCAGATGGTGTGTTCCCCGTACTGATAAAAATACACGGTTTCGCTGCGGTCCCGCCAGCGGTAGTTTTCACCGCCCACAATCCGGTCATAAGGAAATCCCTCCTTTGGCTGTACCGTAAGCCCCAGCTCATATTCCTCCGGCGGCTGCCCCAGCAGCCAGGAAAGAGGCACGGTAAAGACCTCGGAAACCTCATCCCGGCTGAAGCTTCCGTCATAATCCGAAAGCTCCACCACAAAAGGAAACACCACAAGCCGTTCCATATGAAGAAAATCCGCAGGACCTGCAACCCGGACCTTATCCGGCGTCACCAGAAGCTCCTCGCAGATTTCCCGGACAGCCGCTTCCCGGGGCGTTTCGCCTTCTTCCATCCGGCCTCCCGGAAAGCAGATATCCCCGGGCTGGTCCGAAATGGATGAAGAACGCTTTTCAAAAAGGAGCACCGGCCCGGCCGGTGAAGAAAGAACCGGAATGCACACCGCAGACCGGAAGCACCGGTTGCTTATAATCACCTGAGGCGCCCGGTGCCTGAACATCTCCAGAGAGATGGAATCATCTGTGCTGTTTTCGGGATGGTTTGTATTCATTCATTTCATCCTTTCTGAACGTGCCATGCGCTATGCATGTCCGCCCGTCAAAAAAATTGTACAAGCGGATTATACCATATGGGAAAGTGGTTTCAGACAGGTTTTTTGTGGACTGTCTTTACTGATATATGTTACAGTGGACGTAGAGTTTCTGAAAGAAGACAGCCTGCACAGGAGGCTGAAAACGAATGTGAAAAGGAGAAAAAAATGAATAAAAAAGCAATGTACAAACTGAGCTACGGGTTGTTTGTTCTCACAGCAAAGGAAGGGGAGAAGGACAATGGCTGCATTATCAATACTGCCATTCAGGCAGCTTCTGCGCCTAACCAGCTGAGCATCTGTGTGAACAAAGCAAATTATACCCACGATATGATTGCCCGCACAGGGGCGTTTGCCGTATCGGTGATCAGCAAAAGCGCCACCTTTGATCTGTTCCGTCATTTCGGATTCCAGTCCGGAAAGGACACGGACAAATTCGCTGATTTCAGCGGCTGTGCCCGGGGTGAAGGGGGCCTGCTGTATGTGACAGAGGGAACAAATGCCTGCATTTTCGTAAAGGTGACTAAGACGGAGGACCTGGGTTCTCATACCATGTTTATCGGTGAAATCACCGACATGGAAGTGCTTAGCGACGAGCCTTCCGCAACGTACGAGTATTACATGGAAAACATTAAGCCGAAGCCGGAGGCTCCTGCGGCAGAAGAGAAGAAGACCGTATGGCGCTGCATGATCTGCGGCTACGAATATGAGGGAGAAGAGCTGCCGGAGGACTTTGTGTGCCCGCTGTGCAAGCATCCTGCATCGGATTTTGAAAAAATCTGAAAAACTTACAGGGATAAGGATTTATGTAAACCGGTAAGAAGAAAAACAGAAAACGGGCCGCAGCATCAATGGCAGGGTGCTGCGGCTCGTTTTCTGCTTTATTAGTTAAAAGTGATTAGAGAAGGCCCATCTGGTAAGCTTCCATTTCCAGGGAAGCGCGGTAGTCCGGGTGGGCGATGGAAATCATGGCCCGGACCCGCTCACGGATGGTCAGAGGCTTCAGATTGACGCATCCGTATTCCGTTACGATGTACTGGACATCGGAGCGGGGCGTCGTTACGACGGAGCCGGGCGCCAGGGTGGAAACGATATGGCTGCCGTGGGCTCCCGTTTTTTTGCTGTGGAATGTGGATTCCAGCAGAATAAAGGACTTGCCGCCCCTGGACATCTGGGCGCCCCGGACATAATCCAGCTGTCCTCCCACGCCCGAATGCTGCCGGAAGCCTGTGCTTTCCGAAGCCACCTGTCCGGTGAGGTCAACGCTCAGAGCGTTGTTTACAGAAATCATATTATCATTTTGTGCGATAACATACGGATTATTGATATACGGCAGCGGCATGAAATACATGCTTTCGTTGTGGTCCAGAAACCGGTAGAGCTCTTTTGTTCCGTAGGCAAAGCCTACGACGCTTTTGCCTGGATACAGTGTTTTTCTGGAATTATTGATATTGCCGTTTTTTATGAGGTTCATGGTGGAATCCCCCATGACCTCGGAATGAAGGCCCAGGTCGTTCTTCTGCGTGAGGAGGTAGCCCAGGGCGTTTGCCACTTTTCCTGTTCCCAGCTGCAGTGTGGCGCCATCCGGAATCTGGTCGGAAACGAAGCGGCACATTTTGTGGATGTTGTCGCTGACCGGCGGCTCCTCGATTTCTCCCAGGTCCGTGTCTGCCTCTACGATGGCGTCTGCCTCGGTGCAGTGTATTTTGTTGTGCTCTCCATATACATAGGGAGCGTTCCGGTTGACCTGAAGGATTACGGTGCGGGCAGTCTCCTTCATCTGCTCGTGCATGACAACCCCTGTGGCTCCGTAGCTCATATAGCCCTCGTCATCCATAGGGGATACCTCCAGAAACACCACATCGGGCCGGGCAACCTCCCGAATCCACAGGTCCAGCTGGCTCAGGTGGATGGACGTGTAGTCTGTAATGCCGGAGGAAAGACCCCGGCGCTCCTGAGCGCCCATGAAGTATGTAAGAATTTTAAATTTTCCGCAGTTGATCAGAGGGGATTCCTTTGTGAGGAAGGCACACATAATGGTGAGATCCTCAAAGCGGTCCTTGTGGGATGCCAGTGCGCTGTCCAGGGCATATGCCACGCTGCTCGATGTTCCGGTGTAGATTCGGTCACCGTTTTTTACAAGCTCGATTGCCTGATCGGCAGTCATAAGGCGTTTTTTGTATTCTTCTGTGATATTGCTCAAAATAATGTCCTGCTCAGGTACCGTGCGGCACAGGAACCGCTTTGCAGGAACCTCCTTTCTGGTTTCGGTTTTTTCAGTCAGCTGTCTGCAATGGCTCTGATTGTGATATAATACAATAACAATACGTATTGCAGAAAAATTCTTGTGCCTGAATTTCCCTGTATCTATAGTTTAATCAATGGCTGTGTATTATTCAATCGTACACTTTTTTGAAAAATGACGCAGAGGGTACGATGGTTTTGTGAAAATGTACAAAAGGAGGAAACGGGTATGATACTGCCTTTATCAGACATTCTGCAGCAGCTGGAAGCATTCGATCCGGTGATCCTGAAAAAAACGGACAATGCCCTGGACGGGCGGGAGGGCACAGAGCGGTCCTTTGTATCCCTCAGCGGGATCCGGCTCTTTCAGCCTGCAGGGCAGGCGCATCTGCCGGATTATATGTATGTGTGCTTTGCATCCCAGATGAACAGTTCCTGCAGGCAGCCGGGATTTTTCGGGCATCTTCTTGTGATTGAGGATGAGGCCCATGCGGATGAGGAGCAGCTTTGCCGGTGTGTAACGGATACGGTGATTGTTCTCCGCAGGGCGGATACAGATCTGGGAGAGGTTTTTCGTCATCTGCAGATGCTGACCCGCTATGTGTGCGACAGCAGCCTGATTATGGAGCAGATGCTTGATACCCTGCAGAAGACACCGGGACTGAACCATGTCACAAGTCTGTTTGCCCGGATGATGGGAAACCGGGTGATCATCCTGGATACGGGCTTTCGGGTTCTGGCCTGGGGGCTGCCGGAGGTGGCACAGGATGGCGGCGGAGAGGGCAGAAAAGGAAAAAAGTCCGTTCCCGGAGAGGCTCCAAAAGAGACCGATTATGAGATCATCGCCAAATACTTCAGAGACAGCGGGCGGCTGAAGCGCATTTCCGAGCGTTATGGCCCGGTTTTTTACGGTTGGAAGGAGAGCATGGAACTGAACGAACGCTCCGGGGAAATTTTTTCAGAAACTGTGGTGTACGGGTGCATTGACTGCATGATCAGCATCAACGGTGTTCCTGTGGGATATATGACGCTGGAAGGAACCTGCCAGCCTGTGACGGCGGAGGATGTGTCCATGGTTTCCATTTTTTCCAGACTGGTTGCTCTGGAACTGCAGAAGGACCGGTTTTACGAGCAGAACAGCTCACAGCAGTACAGCTCTCTGCTGAAGGATATGCTGGCGGGAAAGATCTCGGAACGGGAGGAGATTCAGCGGCGGCTTTCTGTGCTGGGCTACCATCTTCCTGATGAAATGCGGATGATCGTGATCGGTCAGGAGCAGGAGTCGGACAAGGCGCATTATCTCCTTCAGTCAGAGGGGGCACAGGCAGAGCTGCGCAGCTTTTTTCAGGACAGCATGTCTGTATTTCTGGATGACCGGCTGATCCTTCTGGCGGCTGCAGAAGAACTCTCCGGGCTGGATGGAAAGGAGCCGGGGGAGGCGTTCAGCGTAAGCCGCGAGTTTGAGGAGCGCCTGGAAACAGGACACCTGCTGGCGGGCTTCAGCAGCCCGTTTCGCGACATCCGGGAGATTTCCCTTTACTACCGTCAGGCGGCAGCCGCCTTCGACAGCGGCGTCCGCAGGCGCATCGGCATGCGGGACCGGCAGGAGGAATGGGAACATTCCCGCATCATCCGGTATTACGAATGCGGCTTTGAGCATCTTCTTGAGGCGGGGCGCCGCTCTGCGGAGATCCGGGCGGAGGATCTGTGTCTGCCGCAGATCCTGCAAATGCATGAGAGCGATGATGAAAACACCCGGGAGCTTCTCAGGACCCTGCGGGTGTACATGGATCATCACGAGGATACGGACCGCACTGCAGAGGAGCTCTGCATCCACCGCAACACCCTTTATTACCGGCTGGGAAGGCTCAGAAAAATCTTCGGGGAGCATTTCACCCAGGGAGAGACGGCTTTTCGGATTCTTATGTCCCTGAAAATACTGAATGCAGGATAAAAAGACAGAAATCAGAAAAAATTTTTTTAAAACAGTGCAACATTTTGCCGCTCCCGATTGTTTTATATGTGAGGACCTCAAATCAGCCGGAAACAGGAAACTGTCTCTGACCCGTATTTCACATATCAGCATAAATCAAAAGGAGTAATGAAAATGAAAAAGAAAATGATTGTATCCCTGCTGCTTACCTCCCTGCTTGTGAGCACATCTGCCGTTTTTGCCGCAGAACCTGCCGAAAAATCCAATGCCAACGCAGTTGTGGAGCCGATTTCCGCAGTTGAACCCATCGGCGTTCCTCAGATCACCGTGGACGGAACGGCCGTAGACCTTGAAAAAACAGGACTCTCCCAGTACATGTTTGAGGAAAACGGAAAGGTCATGGTTCCTGTGCGTGCAGTTGCAGAAGCTATGGGATTCCAGGTGGAATGGAATGCGCAGGATAAATCTGTTTCTGTGGCAGACGATGAATGGGAAGTCCTGCTCACCGTCGGCATTGACAGCTATGTAGGTGTAACAAAGATTGAAGGTGCCTGCGGGATGACGGCTCCTCAGTCCTATGGGGCAGCTCCGGTCATTCTCGAAAGCGCAACGTATGTTCCGGCAGACATGTTTGAACTGCACGGATACACCTTCAGCGCCCAGGGCCAGTTTGTAAGCTTCTCAAAATAAGCAGAAACAGAAAAAAATCAGCCTGATTATTCAATTCTGATACAGCAGTCAGGTGACACGGACAGGAGGCATTTGTTTGACAGCAGTAAATGACCGTATTGAAGCGCAGGTCGACGCGTACGGAGATATGATATTGCGGCTTTCCTATACATATCTGAACAACAGCGCAGATGCCGAGGATGCCGTTCAGGAGGTTTTTCTGAAAATTGTAGAAAAGATGCCGGTGTTTCAAGACGAGACCCACGAAAAAGCCTGGATTGTCAGAACAACCATCAACATATGCAAAAACAAGCGGAAGCTTTTCTGGAGAAAAAATGTGGGCTCTTTAGATGAAGCCCCGGAAACGGCAGTGACCGATCAGTACAGTGCAGATTCAGAGGTTCTGCAGGCGGTCCTGCATCTTCCGGAAAAATACAGAACTGTCATCTATCTCTACTACTACGAAGAATACTCCACCAGAGAGATTGCCGATCTCACAGGAAAAAAGGAATCCACTGTCCGTTCTCTTATGAAAAGAGCAAGAGAAAAACTGAAAGCTGTGCTGAAGGAGGCGTACGATTTTGAGTAAAAGTTACAAAAAAGCCATGGACAGAATCACAATGTCCCCGGAGCTGAGGCAGACCGTCATCAGAAACACTTCCGAAGCTGCAGAAAAGAAAAACAGCCCGGAAGGCGAATCAGAGATGGAATCCGCAGGAAGCTCCCGTTCCTTCCCGGAACACAAAAAAGTGATCCGCCCGGATTTTGTACGAAGGACTGCAGGGGTTGCCGCCTGCTTTATGATGTGCCTGCTTTCTTATCAGGTCATTACGGATTTTGGTGAGCCTCTTTCGACTATGGAGCCTGTGCCCTCCGGCGCTGCCGTATCCGTGGAAAAGCCGGAAGAAGACAGCAGCAGTTTTGCACCATCAGATGGCCAGTTAAATGGTACGCAGAAACCGGCCTATGCCGCAGAAAACAGGGGGAATAAGGAACAGCCTGCAACGGGAAAAGCCGGCGAAGACGGTGAAGATTCTGCCGCAGCCGCGTCAGAAGCAGCTCCGCAGCCAGGTCAGCAGCAGGAACCGTCAGGGGATGCGTCGGAACCTCTCCTGCAGGCGGGTCCGGGCAGCAGCGGATCCGATACAAATCCGGGCCTGTCCTATTACTCTGAAACCTATGACAGTGTCTCCCGGCTGGAAAGGGACCTTGGATTCAGTATCAAAACGCCATCCTATGTTCCGGAGGACTATCATCTCACATCCATGTCCCTCATAGCAGGAACCATGGCCGAATTCCAGTATGAAAGCGAAACCGATTCCATTTTTTACAGAACATCAAAGGGGTTTGAAGATATCAGCGGTGATCACAGAGTCTGGACAGACACGGAAGTCACCCGCATCAACGAATGGGAAGTAACTTTCAGGAGCAGCGATATGCTCTGCGGCAGTGTCAGCTGGACCGACCAGGAAAACACCTATTCCATCCTGAGTATAAACGGCATGGAACATAACGAAATGGAACAGATGGTAAGAGGGGTAAAATGATCCGAAAGAAAAAAAGAATGATTTTTCTCTAATATTTACTTGTCATACGATTAATTCGTATGTATAATACCTAAGGATTATGAAAAAGCAAAGATAAAAACGCAACGTGCATCCCTCCGGGATGTGCCAGAGCCGGATGGTAGCCCGGCCGTCTGAGCAGATGCTCAGGTAAGTAACCTGCCCTCCGGGTTGTCCGTTCTTTGTTCATAACACACTTTTAAGGAGGGTTTCGTTATGGACAAAGTAACAGGAGCGCTGACTGTATTTTTTGAAGATCCATTCTGGGTCGGCGTTCTGGAGCGGACAGAGAATGGAAAATTGACCGTCTGTAAAGTCACATTTGGAGCAGAACCAAGGGAAAGCGAAGTCCTGTCGTTCATGCTGAAATATTATGAAAGACTAAAATTCAGTCCATCTGTTGATGTGGATGTAAGGCAGAAAGCTGTGAACCCGAAACGAATGCAGAGAGAAGCGAAGAAGCAGATCCTGCGAAACGGAATCGGAACCAGGTCACAGCAGGCCTTGCAGATGCAGCGAGAAGAACACAAGCTGGAGCGCCGTGCAGAGGCGAAGCGTCTGCTGGAGGCCGAACAGCAGAGGCGGTTTGAACTCCGTCAGCAGAAACGAAAGCAGAAGCACCGGGGACATTGAGACCCGGACTTCAGCACCCAGAGAGCAGCAGTCTTAGGGCCGCTGCTCTTTTCTTATGCGGCAGGGGACAGGATCCCGGTTTCTCTTCGTGCCTTTGGGTTTCCTTAGGGAAAAGAAGAAAACTGTGTTAAAATAGAAAAAAACAGTACGCCCCGGGAATGCCGGAGGCTGTCATCAGAAAAGGAGAATGTCATTATGTTAGTACTTGCATACAGAAAATGCGGCACCTGCCGAAAAGCCCTGAACTGGCTTGACGAAAAAGGAATCCCATATGAAGAACGTCCGATAAAAGAAGAAAACCCGTCCTATGAGGAACTGAAGGAATGGTATGAGCGCAGCGGCCTGCCGCTGAAAAAATTCTTCAATACCAGCGGAATGCTTTATAAAGAAATGAAACTGAAGGACCGCCTGCCGGAGATGACGGAAGAAGAGCAGCTGAAGCTGCTGGCTTCCGACGGCATGCTGGTAAAGCGCCCCCTTGTGGTGACAGAACGCTATGTCCTTACGGGCTTTCGGGAAAAAGAATGGGAAGAAAAAATGCTGCAGCAGGGGTAATCCATGAATACAGAACGGAAACGAACACTGTGGGGATGCCTTTTTACGGTGACGATCATCACCGCCATGACGGCAGCGGGAGAGCTGCTGGGAAATAGAGAAATCATTTTTCCGGAGATCGCCGCTTTAGGGGCTGGCTGTCTTCTGGCGCCGGGGCTGCCGTGGAAAACCAGCCCCGGGGAAATGATCCTTCTGATTTCTCTGTGCGCATCTGCAGGACTCTGCCTGGTGCTGTTTGTGCCGGGTCCCATGCTGCTGCGGGTTCTCCTTGCATACGCTTTCTGCCAGCTTCTCATGATTCTCCGGCAGACAGGCTTTGCTCCTGTGATCTCGGCAGCAATACTTCCGGTCATGATCAATACCAGAAGCATGATCTATCCGGTTTCCGCCTGCATCTTTACAGCCCTGACCGTGGCGCTCATGAAGCTGCAGAAACGCGGGCTTTCTGCAGCAGAACATCCGCCGCAGAAAGCATCCGAAAAGCAGGATTCTCTGCTTTTGCAGCTTCTTCCGGGGCTTGCAGCACCGGACCGCCGCCATCAGCTTCAGCAGGCGTTTTTGCGCCTTCTGGCAGTGGGCTTTCTTGCAGGAGCGGCAATTTCTGCAGACCTTCGGTTCTGTGCGGCTCCGCCGCTGATTGTGCTGTTTACAGAGATGTCAAAAAACACCAGTCCTGCCAGGAAATCTCCCGTAAAAACCTGGCTTCTGGTGGCAGGCTGCGCCCTGGGCGGCTGGGCCGCCCGGATGCTTTTATGCGGGTTATTCCATCTGCCTCTGACCGCTGCAGCTTTTGGAGCCGGATGCACAGCAGCATTTCTTATGTGCCTTACCCGCAGATTTATTCCCCCTGCGGGAGCCATGGCGGTGCTGCCCGTGATCCTTTCGGAGGAGATGCTTTTGACGTATCCCCTTCAGGTGTGTCTGGGGGCCGGAATTCTCATTCTCACAGCTCTGCTGCTGGACAGAAAAAAAGAAAATCAGGGACCTTGCTCGACACCGGTGAGGGAATAGTATATTATGGAATAGTAAAATCAGAAAAGGATCGGAGAAACATATATGTCAGGAATAAAGACAGGCAATAAAACAGGTACACTGGATCAGAACTACATCCCAAAGGATGGCTCTTTCGCCTTCCGGTGTACGGAGTGCGGAGCATGCTGCAGAAATGTAAAGCCGGAGGACAAGGTGCTGCTGTCTACAGTGGACATCTACCGCATGGCAAAGCTGCTGGAAATAGAAGTGATGGACTTTATCGGAACGTACTGCGACATGGTTCCGGGAGGCGAATCCATGCTTCCGCTGATGATCATGAAGGATCATCTGGACGGCAGCTGCATTTTCCTTAAGAAGGGCAAGTGCTCCGTTCATGACGCAAAGCCTCTTGCATGCGCCATGTTCCCTCTGGGACGCATTGATATCTTCAACGAAGACACCAATGAAAAGGAATTCCATTACTATCTCAATGAATTCCACTGCGCAGCCGAAAAAGACCAGCTGGTGACTGTGCAGGAATGGCTGGACCGGTACCATGTGGAGGAATACGACCAGTGCGTCCGGATGTACAAGCGCATGGGCGCCGTCTGCTCAAAGATCATGCACGAGCTGAAAACAGACGAGCAGCGCAGGGAAATGTTCAGCACCACATTCTTTATGATGTATGCAAAATACGACACTTCCCAGGAGCTGCTTCCGCAGATCATGCAGAACCTTGCATTTATGCAGAGCATCAATCCATCCATTGCGTTTGACAAATCAAAAATGGTATAAACAGGGCTCCGGTCTGACCGGAGAAAAGGCTCCGGGCTTTATGCCCGGTCCCGCACAATCAGATGATTTACAAAAAGGAGCAGATTCATGGAAAAATTATCATTGTATGAACAGTTAAGAACCAATGCATACCCTGGCAGAGGCATTGTCATCGGCCGCTCTGCGGACGGAACAAAGGCAGTGACTGCGTACTTTATTATGGGCAGAAGCGAAAACAGCCGCAACCGTATCTTTATAGAGAAGGGGGAAGGCATCCGCACACAGGCGTATGATCCTTCCAAGCTCAGTGATCCGAGCCTGATCATTTATTCCCCTGTCCGGGTTCTCGGAAACCACACCATTGTTACGAACGGGGATCAGACGGATACAGTCTACGATCTCATGAAGCAGGGACAGACCTTTGAGCAGTCCCTCAGAACAAGAGAATTTGAACCGGATGGTCCAAACTACACACCGAGAATTTCCGGCATCCTCCATGTGGAAGGCGGAGCCTTCGACTACAGCATGTCCATTCTCAAGAGCAACAACGGGGATCCTGATTCCTGCAATCGCTACACCTTTTCCTATGAAAATCCGAAGGCAGGTCAGGGAAGATTCATTCATACATATATGGGAGACGGCAGCCCGCTGCCGACCTTTGAAGGGGAGCCGGAGTGGATCGATCTTTCCGATGTGACCGATGTGGACAGCTTTGCTGACAAGGTATGGGAAAGCCTCAACGAAGACAACAAGGTTTCTCTGTTTGTCCGCTTTATCGATATCGCCTCCGGCACATACGAAACAAAGATCATCAACAAGCATCAGTAGGATCCTGCCATGGAGGATTACATTGTGGTGGATGACCGGATTCTGGGCAGAAGGGTTCTTTACGATGACAGGATTACGGGAATCGTGACAGAAAAGGTAAGCGAAGGAAATGCAAAAAGAGGGGCCGAATACGCTGTCCGGCTGGACAGCGGGCAGACCGTTTATATTACGGACCGGTCTCTTGGGAAGTTTAAGATGATACGCTCATAGAACGGAGAACTGTTTATGGCAAAGATTATTTGCAGAAGCTGCGGAAAAATCATTTCAGACGTGGACGCTTTCTGTCCAAAATGCGGAGCTCCCGCAGAAGTAAGCATGAGACCCGCCACCATCGGAGGAAGGAGCATGGCTGCCGCCGGCATTTCTGTTTCGAAGGGGCGGAATTCCAGGAGGAATCTCGCCGCTGCCGGACGCTCTGCATCAGATACCGAAAAAACAACGGATTCTCTGGACCATGCCCACAGCTCCTTTGAGAGCATCTGCAGCGAGGATGAAGGTTCTGTGCGCAGAGAAGAGCTTCGGGACAGCGCAGAAAAAGCAAGAGCTGCGTTCAGGGAGAAGCGGGCACGTTCCGCCGGAGCCGGCAGAAAAGCCGGGGCACAGGGCAGTGGAAAGAAAACCCTGGCAATCATCGTGGCCGTTGTCATCGGCATCAGTCTTCTGTCGGATCTGCTTGGGGGCATCTACAATGAATTTGAAGTTGCCTTTGAAGGTACATACTATGAAGAAGCGGAGCCTGACTGGCAGGCTGAGATGTATGCGGTCACCGGCAGCGGCGATGCTTTTTTATATCAGATGGCCGATCAGATCGCATACCGAAGCTATGTGGAGCAGTCTGATTCCATCGCGCAGATGAGTCAGGAGGAGTACCAGGACTTTTACCGCGACCGGATTGCAGCAGAAATCGCAGAGCTGGAGCCGTACATTGGGGATTCTCTGGGAGGCAGCAGCATCGAGGAGAACTGCGGGCTGTATTACGACGGTCTCGTTCTTCAGCAGGAGTCCCTCCAGTACGCGGAGTCCGATCCCGCTCACTATGAGGAGCTGTGGAACACCGGAAGGGCTATGATTTCAAAGAGTGTGACGGAGCTTTTTGCGGCAGGTCTGCTTGATATCACCTGGGAACAGTATCAGCCCTATGAAGAATTTATGACAGCGGAAGCCACAGCAGAGGTCTGAGAAGCAAAAACGATTCATATGAAGATTTCCCGGAGTGGATGATTCCCTCCGGGTCTCTTTTTGTATGACAAATAAAAAAATGTAGTCTATGTATACAATTTTTTTCTTGCATTCTCTCAAATCTATGTTATGATGAATGTTGAACAAAGGAGTTCGCAGACAGAGTCGGCACGGCTCTGCCGTGGGCTCTTTTTTTGTTATTTGTATTGCGATAAGCAGGAGGATATGGAATTATGTTAAATGCAGGAGACACAGGATTCATGATGGTATGTACTTCATACGTCTTTCTCATGACTCCGGGACTGGCCTTCTTTTACGGAGGTCTGGCAAGAAGAAAAAATGTGCTCAACACCATGATGTCGTCGGTATTCATCATGGGGCTTGCAGCAGTGCTCTGGGTTGCGGCAGGATATTCCCTGGCCTTCAGCGGAAACCACGGAGGAATCATCGGGGGCTTTGATGCCCTGTTCCTGAACGGTGTGGGGCTGGAGCCGGGCATGTATGCCGAAGGTATTCCGGCGCAGCTGTTTGCGGCCTTTCAGATGATGTTCGCCCTGATTACGCCGGCTCTGATTACCGGTGCAGTGGCAGGAAGAATGCGCTTTAAGGCACTGTTCTTCTTTATCATCTTCTGGTCTTTTCTCGTTTATTACCCTATGGCCCACATGGTATGGGGAGATGGAGGATTCCTGGCGGCTCTGGGCTCTGTAGACTTTGCCGGAGGCAATGTGGTACATATCAGCTCTGGTGTGTCCGGCCTTGTGGCGGCCATTGTTCTGGGAAAACGGTCCGGCTATGAGCAGATTGCCATCCGGCCCCACAATGTTCCGTTTGTGGTTCTGGGCGGAGCCCTGCTGTGGTTCGGCTGGTTCGGATTCAATGCCGGAAGTGCCCTGGCAGCCGACGGCCTTGCCGTTCACGCATTTATGACCACCAATACATCCGCAGCTATGGGAATGCTTTCCTGGATGCTGATGGATGTTATAAAGTCCGGTAAGCCTACCGTTGTAGGCGCAGTTACCGGCGCAGTGCTGGGCCTGGTTGCCATTACTCCGGGAGCAGGCTTTGTTCCCCTGTGGTCTTCCTTTATCATCGGAGGACTTGTGAGCCCGATCTGTTATTTTGCAGTATCTGTTCTTAAGAAGAAGCTGGGCTATGACGATGCTTTGGATGCATTCGGCTGCCACGGCATCGGAGGAATCTGGGGCGGCATCGCCACCGGTCTTTTCGGACAGAGCTCCATCAATGCCGCTGCCCGCTGGGATGGTCTTGTGTTCGGTGATTTCCATCTCTTTGCAGCCCAGATCATCAGTATTCTTGTTACCATTGCAGTGGCAGTGGCAGGAACGCTGATCTGCCTTGGACTCGTTCGCCTTATCACTCCGCTGAGAGTAGAAGAACACGACGAAAAGCTGGGTCTGGACAGTACAGAACACGGCGAAACTGCATATCCGTCATTTAACGGTCTTGATTAATAAAGGAGTATTACAGATAATATGAGAAAAATAGAAGCGATCATCAGAGAAGAAAAAATGCACGATGTGGTTGATGCTCTGATTCAGGCGGAGATCACAGGTATTACTGTATATCAGGTCATGGGCTGCGGTACGCAGAAGGGCATGACCTCCATCGTCCGGGGAAAGGAGGTAGTGACCCAGATTCTGCCGAAGATCAAGCTGGAGATTGTGGTATCGGATGAAAACTGGGAGAAAACGGCCATCGACACCATTATGGCTGCAGCAGGCACCGGTCACTACGGGGACGGAAAGATCTTTGCCTATGATCTTGATACGGTCATCCGGATCCGCACCGGAGAGCAGGGATACGATGCCATCAATTCCTCGAAGGTAACAGAAGAATAAAAAACGGTTCTGGCAGGAAAAAGACTGAGAAAACCGGAGAACACAGGACAGTCAGGGAAAAACATACCCTGGCTGTCCTTTTTTTAGAAAACGGAATCATGTTCCTGTGGTATAATTAAGAATATATTTTTGGGAGGGCGGACAATGGATTATAACAAGGAAGGTGGCTATCGGTATTTTCAGGTGGAACGGCTGAAGCAGAAGATACAGCTGTCATCGAAGCTTCTTAAGAAAAGCAGGGATCTTCTGGAGAAGGGATTGGTAAAGCTGGACCGCGTGGAAACAGGGTATTTTCCCGGCACGGAGGAGCTGACGGCGCGGCTGCGGGGAAGAGGCATATCGGAAAAGGACCGCAGAGAGTTTCCGGTTTCCATGGTGTTCACCAGAGAAGATCTTCTGGAAGTCCGCTGTATGTGTCCTGAATGTATGCGAAATCCATACTACTATTATATTGCAGAACAGAAGCTATGTGCCTACCAGGGGGCAATTCTCGAAGAGGGACAGAAATTTTTTGAGCAGAACAGTATCGGGGATGCCACCGACCGGCGGGGCAGTATGTTTCTCAACTCTTTTCGGGCAGAACGGAAGCGGGCCCTGCAGAACAGAAAACAGAGTCGGGAAGGGCTTGTCCGGCAGAGCCAGAACATTGAACTGGTACCGCGGCTGTACAGAAACAACGGCGATCTGGAGCTGAGCTTTCGGGTGGGCAGCTCAAAAAAATATATTATCAGAAATTTTTCTCAGTTCTGTGAGCATGTGAAAAACAGAGAGCCGGGAATTTACGGACAGAAGACCCAGATCAGCCACGATCCGGAGGATTTTGCTCCGGACAGCCGCCCGTTTCTTTCCTTTATCCAGCGGATGGTGCAGGAGGATCAGCGGCAGTATGAACGGATGCAGGATCTGATGTCCAGGGGAACCATGAAACAGCCGAAGCAGAGTGTTCTGCTGCTGTACGGCTGGCGGCTGGATCAGTTCTGGAAGCTGATGGAGGGCAGGGAAGCAGAGTACGAGGACAAGGATTCCGCCATCAAAAACAGCACGATTGTGCGCTTCTGCGAAAACAATCCGGATATAACCATGACCATAGAACCCCATCGGAAGGAAAACGGCGATGTTCTTCCGGTGTTTGAGGGCGTGCAGGTTCATGTGGATTTACCGCCGCACTGGGAGGGCGTGGATGTTGTGTATTTCCTGGACGGGAATTGTCTCTGCAGAGCAGAGCAGAGTTTCTCCGAGGGGATTCGTCAGCTTACTTCAGAAGAAAGATGGAAGGTTACAGATTTCCGCATCGGAAGGAACCGGCTGTCGGAGTTTTATCACGATGTGCTCCCTTCTCTGGAAAAATATATTACTGTGGTGGAAAAGGAACAGGCGGCAATCCGGAGCTTTGTGACGCCGGAGGCGTCGTTTGTGTTTTACCTGGATTATGAGGACGGGATGATTTCCTGTCAGGCACTGGCCGGTTACGGAGAGGAAGAGTATTCTCTGGGACAGCTGCTGAATCAGAAAGTGGTGCCAAGTCCCCGGCGGCAGCTGGAAAAGGAAGAGGAGGTTCTGGAGCTTTTGCTGGATCTGTATCCGGAATACGATCTTGCGGAGGATCGTTTTTTTTGTTCAGATGACCAGGAGGACCAGTGCTACCTGATTCTCACAGAAGGTACGGAACGGATGGAGGCGTACGGGGAGGTCATGTGCACCAGCCGCTTCAAGAGTCTCAATTCCGGAAAAAGAATGAAAGTGGCTGTAGGCGTTTCCGTTTCCGGGGGGCTGCTCAATCTGCAGATCACTTCGGAGGATGTCTCCCGGGAGGAGCTTCTGGATATTCTTGCAGCCTACAGGCCCAGCAGAAAGTATTTCCGCCTGAAAAACGGTTCGTTTCTTGATATGCAGGATGATTCCGTGGTCATGCTCAACGAACTGATGCAGAACATGAATCTTCCGGCAAAGGAAATTCTGAAGGAAAATATCGAGATTCCTGCATACCGGAGTCTGTACCTGGATCTTCTCTTAGAGGAAAGCCAGTCTGTATATCCGGAGCGCGACAGGAAATTCCGGCAGCTGGTGCGCAGCTTCCGCAGCATCGGGGATGCGGACTTTGAGGAACCTTCCTCTCTGTCCGGGGTTCTGCGCTCCTATCAGAGGGAAGGCTATCAGTGGATCAGAACTCTGGCGGAATACGGCTTCGGGGGAATCCTTGCAGATGATATGGGCCTGGGAAAGACCCTGCAGGCCATTGCGGTGCTCCTTGCAGGAAAAGAAACGGGGGAGGGAACTTCTCTGGTGGTGTGTCCGGCGTCCCTGGTCTACAACTGGCTGGAGGAAATCCGGCGGTATGCCCCGCAGCTGCGGGCGGAGGCCGTTGCCGGCACTCAGAAGGAACGGAGGCAGATTATTTCAGAATGGGAAAATCTGGACATTCTTGTTACTTCCTATGATCTTCTGAAGAGGGATATCAGCCTTTACGAAGGAATAGAATTCTTTTATGAGATTGCGGACGAAGCCCAGTACATCAAAAATCACAGCACTGCGGCAGCAAAGGCGGTAAAGGTGGTTCGCAGCCGTCACCGGCTGGCCCTGACAGGAACTCCGGTGGAAAACCGTCTCAGCGAGCTGTGGAGTATTTTTGATTTTCTTATGCCGGGTTTTTTATACGGATATGATACCTTCAAGGCAAAGTTTGAAACTCCGGTGGTCAGACATCAGGACCCCGATGCACTGCGCAGGCTGCAGAAGATGACGGCGCCTTTTATCCTTCGCAGGCTGAAGGGGGATGTGCTCAAGGATCTTCCGGAAAAGCTGGAGGAAAACCGGGTGGTTCAGTTTGGGGACCGGCAGCAGAAGCTGTATGATGCCCAGGTGGTTCACATGCAGAATATGATCCGTGCCCAGTCCTCGGATGACTTCGGGAAGAACAAAATCCAGATTCTTGCGGAGCTCACAAAGCTGCGGCAGATCTGCTGCGATCCTTCTTTGTGCTTTGAAAACTACGACGGCGGCTCTGCAAAGCTGGAATCCTGCATGGATCTGGTGGAAAGCGCCATGGATGCGGAACACAGGATGCTGATCTTTTCTCAGTTTACTTCCATGCTGGAGCTGATTCAGAAGGAACTGAAGCGTCGGAAAATTCCTTTTTACGTAATTACGGGAGGGACGCCGAAGGAGGAGCGGATCAGGCTGGTCCGGGAGTTCAACCAGAACGATGTTCCGGTCTTTCTGATCTCGCTGAAGGCCGGCGGCACGGGCCTCAATCTCACTGGAGCCGATATTGTGATTCATTACGACCCGTGGTGGAATGTAGCGGCCCAGAATCAGGCCACAGACCGGGCTCACCGGATCGGACAGACAAAAAATGTTACAGTGTACAAAATGATCGCAAAGAATTCTATCGAAGAAAAGATCCAGAAGCTGCAGGAAACAAAGCAGCATCTTGCAGACAGCATTGTGGGGGCTGCCGACGGCATCAGCCTGGGAACCCTCAGCCAGAGTGATCTGCTGGATCTGCTTCGGTAATCCGAAATAATAACCGGAGTTTTTTCGGTAGGATAAAGGGCACAGAAATATTCAGGTTTTTTTATCTGATATATTGACTGACCATATAAGATAATATAATATGGATATACTTTCGAAAGCCGCCATGGCTTTTCTGCGGTCCGGATCATGAACGGGCTGCGGAAGCACCGGCGCATTGCGCAGTGCGCCGGACAATCGTTATTTCTGTCTGATCAGACATTTCCGTGTAAGAGAAAGGAGTGATTCCTGTGACAGACAGTGAGAAGCTGGATCTTCTGCTGGAAAAAATGGATGCCCATGACAGGCGCTTCGATCAGATTGATCAGCGTTTTGAAAAGATTGATGAGCGTTTTGAGAAGATGGACGAACGCCTTGCGAAGATGGATAACCGCTTCGAAAAGCTGGAGGATGAGGTCAGCAGTCTGGGCATGATTCTGGAAAACGAAATCCGCAGAAACATCGGAATTGTTGCAGAAGGTCATATGGATCTTGTTCGTAAAATGAATGAGGTTCTGTCCAAGACCGAGACCATTGAGCAGCTTTCCGTAAGGGTCGGCGTTCTGGAATCCCGTATGCTCCGGGTGGAAAAGCAGAGAGCAATCCTCTAAAAGACTGAAACCGGCAGGAAAATCGTTCCCCCTGAAGACGGGGTGTGTTTTTGTGCCGTAAAACGGCAGCTCCGGTATCCCATAATTTCAAAAGGATACCGGAGCTTTTTTGTTACTGCTGAAGCCCTTCCGGCCACTGTGCAGGCAGCAGACCCTCCAGGTACAGATTGTATTCTTTGTTGTGTTTTCGTACAAAATCCATGCTCACAGGATCCTCATGGCCGGGCCAGATCATATAATCGTCCGTCAGAAGTCCATCCAGCCGTTTCATGGATTCCATCATCTGCTGCGGATCGCTTCCCTCAAAGGTCACATAGCCCGTATCTGAGGGAAAGATGGTATCTCCGGTAAAGGCGTTGCGGCCCCTGCGGTCCAGGAGACAGATGCCTCCGGGACTGTGGCCCGGGGTGTGCACCACCGCAAGCTGCTCCTTTCCAAAGGAAAAAATCTCCCCGTCCCGGATCCTGCGGTCAAAGGGGCCCTTCAGGTATTTTGCGTCCCTGGCGTGGATGCAGATCTCAAGACCTCCCGCAAGCTTTGACAGCTCTTTGCAGGCTCCTGCATGATCGTAGTGAAAATGGGTCAGAAGAATGCCCTGAATTTTCAGCTTTCTTTTTCTGATGATATCAGCCAGTTTTTTTGCTTCGTATCCCGGATCGATGACATATCCTTCCAGGGTATCTTCGTCGTAAACAATGTAGACGTTGTTTACCAGCTCTCCAAATACCTTGCGGATGATTTCCATTGCGGCAGAACCTCCTTTTTTATGCAGTCTGAATCACTTTTTTTCCGGATCCTGCGGTGTAACGTAAACGGTGCTGTTGTGGGTAAAGATGACAAATCCCGGCTTTGCTCCGCTTGGTTTTTTGACATAGCGGACCGGCACATAATCCACCGGCACCTGTCCGGAAAGCTTCGCCTTGCTGTGCCACGCAGCCAGAGCCGCCGCTTCAAAGATTTCCTCTTCTGTGGGCTCCTGACCCTCCATGCAGAGGATGACGTGAGAGCCCGGAATGTCTTTTGTGTGAAGCCAGATATCCCGGCCTCCTGCATTTTTAAAGGTGAGAAGGTCGTTTTCCCGGTTGTTTCTTCCAACCAGCACCTTTCTGCCGCTGGTTGTCCGGTACTCGTAAGGGTGGAGGCGGAGCCTCCGGTCCTTTTCCTTTGGATTCCGTTTTTTCAGGAACCCGTTTTCTATGAGTTCGGCCCGGATGTCCTCCAGGTCGTCCACAGTTTTGGCACTGTCAATAAACGTGAGGACAGAATCCAGATAGCGGATCTCCTGTTCTGTTTCCTCTAACTGAATACCTTTTTCCCCGATGGCTGTCCGGTATTTTCCGTATTTTTTGAAGTACCTCTGGGCGTTTTGCGCCGCCGTAAAGCGGGGGTCCAGGGGGATGGTCATGGTGGTTCCGTCATAATAATTGAGCACCTCGGCGGAGCTTCGTCCGTCCTGGACGGAGTGCAGGGATGCGGTAAGCAGTTCCCCGTAGAGGCGGTATTTGTCCGAATCCTCCGCCTGAAGCAGGTCTTCGTGGAGGCGCTGCTTTTTCAGCAGGAGACGGCTGTGGGCGGATTCCACCGTCCGGTACATGTCCATGGCTTTCTGGCGGATCCGGTTGGTGGAGGAGCGTCCCTCGTAGTATGCGGAGCATACTTCACTGATGGAGCTGCGGGGATCTGCGGTGTATTCATTTTCGTACATGGTCAGGGAAAGGGCATGGAATTCCTGGGGTGCTCCTGCTGCATCTCTGTAGACGGCAGGGGATGTAAGGCCGCTGGAAAGCTGCTTCACTGCCAGGCAGAGCTCATGGTAAATGGCAGGCGCAAGAGGCTCGTCCGTTCCTGCGATCCGGTCCTGTGCCCGGTAGCAAAGTTCAGAGGCCATAACCGGGCTGATGCCCTGGATCCCGTTGAGAACCGATTTTTCCGGAGACTGGCCCAGTCCCCCTTCGCCGCCGCATGCCGCAAGAAATTCTTCGTAGCTCAGATCAAAGTACGGAATTTTATTGTGAGAGGGCGGCGCAACGTAAGGAAGTCCAGGAAGGGTCTGGCGGTAGCGGTTCACATCGCCGGAAATCCGCTTGATGCAGTCCAGGATCTTTCCTGTTTTAATATCGATCAGCAGGATGTTGCTGTGCTTGCCCATGATTTCAATGACCAGCTTGTGGTTCACATTGAATCCCAGCTCGTTGACTGCGTCAGTGTAGATCTCCACAATCCGCTCCGAATCCACCTGACGGATTTCCCGGATTCTGGCGGACTGCAGATGCTTTCTCAGAAGCATGCAGAAAGCGGGCGGACTCTGGGGATTTCCTCCTGCATCCTCCGTGAGGTAAATGCTTGCGTGACTTGTATTTGCAGAAATAAAAAGCCGGTATTTTTCCCGGCCGCAATGTATATGAAGGATGATCTCTTCGGAAGCAGGCTGGTAGATCTTGTCGATCTTTCCGTTCAGAAGCCTGCTGCCAAGCTCCGCCACCACAGCGGTGGTCACCATTCCGTCAAATGCCATAGGATCGCCTACCTTTCTTTCCGTGCCCCCCGGGGCACCCCGGGGCAGCCAGAGGCTGCGGGAATCCCGAACATGGAATAACGGCTTGTAAAATGTCTTTTCAGGTTATATAATAACTTGATACGCAAAAGCTGCAGAATCGCAGATTGCAACGACTATGATAACATATTTCGGGAGAAAAGTAATTGAAATTTTGTAAATACCAGGGGGCAGGAAACGATTTCGTCATCGTGGATCATATGGACCTTGGCCTGTCGGATATTCCGGCACTGGCGGCGTCTTTGTGTGACCGGCGGTTCGGGATCGGTGCGGACGGCTTTATTCTTGCAGAACCGTCTGAGACGGCCGATGTAAAGATGAATTTCTTCAACGCAGACGGAAGCCCTGCTTCCATGTGCGGAAACGGGATCCGATGCTTCGCAAAGTTCGTAACGGATCATGGAATTGTGAAAAAGGATGTGTTTTCCGTTGAGACGGGAGACGGAATCAAGCACATTGAGATTCTGGAACGGACTGCTGCGGTGACCGGGGTCCGGGTGGATATGGGAAGCTTCAGCGGCAGAACCCATGTGAGCTGCTGCGGCTTTGAGACAGAATCCCTTCACCTGGGTGTACCCCATGCGGTTATCTTTTTTGATACATCCGGCGAGGGTATGGCAAAGCTGAACAAGCTGGCAGAGGGTTACGGCCATGAGATTGAGTATGCAAAGGAGTTTCAGCCCCACAGAACAAATGTAAACTTTGTGGAGATTCTTGATGATTCTCATATTCTCTGCAGCACCTGGGAGCGGGGCGCAGGAAAGACCCTGGGCTGCGGAACAGGGGCCTGCAGCAGTGCGGTTGCTGCTCATTTTGTGCGGGGACTGAACGACCGGATTACCGTCACCATGCCGGGGGGACAGGTGATCGTCACAATCAGCGAAAAAGCCGGAGAGCCTCTGATTTTTATGGAGGGAACGGCGGTACTTACATTCAGAGGGGAGGTCCTTTAGCCATGGTCAAAAGCATGACCGGATTCGGCAGAAGCGAGTATACCGACGAAAAGCGCATCGTCACGGCGGAGATCCGTTCCGTCAATCACCGGTACTGTGATATCACTGTCCGGATGCCGCGGAGGTATTCCTTTGCGGAGGAAAAGATCAAGAGCACCATCAAGGAAGTGGTGCGCCGCGGCAAGATTGAGGTTTCCATTATGGTGGAAAACACAGCCGATGATGATGTGAACATCCGGCTCAATACCGCCATTGCTCAGCAGTATGTCAGCAGTCTTGCGGAACTGAAGGAAGCTTTGGGCATGGATGATCCCATTCGTCTTGAGTATATAGCATCCATGCCGGATGTGCTGAAATCCGTTCCGGATGTGGAGGACGAGGATGAA
Source organism: Anaerovoracaceae bacterium (assembly GCA_051892195.1). Lineage (GTDB taxonomy): Bacteria > Bacillota > Clostridia > Peptostreptococcales > Anaerovoracaceae > CAKQOE01. The sequence continues at coordinate 13,547 of JBJFFZ010000111.1, read as the reverse complement.
ATCACAAAGATCCTTTGCAGTGCAGTGGCAGATGCAGTAAAGCGCCATGATGAGATGCGAAGCATCGAGGGGCAGCGCCTTGCAGATGATATCCTCATGCGGGGCGGTCTGATCCGGGAGCTTGTGAAGGAAATCGAGGAACGCTCTCCCGAGACTGTGAAGGAATATGCGGCAAAGCTCAAGAGCCGCATCCAGGAGATGATCGGCGGAAATGTGGTTGCTACAGAGGAGCGGATTCTTCTGGAGGCTGCCGTATTTGCAGATAAGGTCAATGTGACAGAAGAAACGGTGCGGCTTTCCAGCCATATCCGACAGTTGGAGAGCATCATTACCGAAAGCTCCCAGCCAGACGGAAAGAAGCTGGATTTTCTGGTGCAGGAAATGAACCGGGAAGCAAACACCATCGGTTCAAAAGCCAATGATATTGAAATAACCAATCGCGTGCTTGCCATCAAGAGCGAAATCGAAAAAATACGTGAACAGGTGCAGAACATAGAATAAGGAACAGAAAATGACCCAGGGCAGATTATTTATTATTTCCGGTCCCTCCGCAGTTGGAAAAGGGACCATTGTCAGACAGCTTCTGGAAAGCTCTGACCGGGTGAGCCTTTCGGTGTCGGCGACGACACGGAAGCCGAGAGAAGGGGAAGAAGAAGGAATTCATTACTATTTTCTTAAGGATGAGGAGTTTCAGGAGAAGGTGGAACAGAACGGATTTCTGGAACACGCAGAGGTCCACGGACACCGCTACGGAACTCCGAAGGCTCCTGTTCTGGAACAGCTGGAGCAGGGCCGGGATGTGATTCTTGAGATCGATGTGCAGGGTGCCATGCAGGTAAAGGAATCCTTTGCATCCGGGACATATATCTTTATTCTTCCGCCGAGCCTGGAGGAGCTCAGAAACAGAATTCTGAACCGGGGGACAGAGTCCCCGGAGGATGTAAAGCTGCGTATGGGCAAGGCCATGGCTGAGATGGCTTACCTTGACAGGTACGATTATTATGTTGTAAACGACGATCTCGAAACGGCGGTGGAAACGGTTCGGACGATTATGAAGGCGCAGCATCAGAAGATTGATGATCAGGCACAGGCGCTGCTGAATATGTATAAGGGGGAAAATGAATAATGTTATATCCATCCATTAATTTACTGAGAGAAAAGGTTGACAGCAAATACACACTGGTTGCCATGGCATCGAAGCGTGCCAGGGATATTATCGACGGCAAGCCGCCTCTGGTGGAGCCTGTCATCAACAAACCTGTTTCTATTGCAACAGAAGAGATTGCAGAAGGCAAGATCACTTACAGCAGGAGCTTCAGCACAGAGCAGGAAGCCTTGGAAATTGAGCGTGAACAGCATCTTGCGGCAGCGGGAATGGATCTTTGCGGGGAGCTGCTGAGCGATTCCGATGAGAGCCTGGAAGAGGAAGAAGCTGTCCCATACGAAGAGGAAGGCGCAGAAGAGAGCCAGCCGGAGGAAGAACCTGCAGAGGAATAATATGAGCAGAAATGTAGTTGTAGGAGTAACAGGCGGCATCGCCTGCTATAAAGCGGCGGATGTGGTCAGCCGGCTGAAAAAGGCTGATGTGGAAGTCGATGTGATCATGACGGAAAACGCATGCGAGTTTATCAGTCCCCTGACATTCCGGACCCTTTCAAAAAATCCGGTGGTAACAAGCACCTTTGCGGCTCCGGAGGCATGGAAGGTAGGGCACGTTGCCCTTGCACAGAAGGCGGATGTTTTTCTGATCGCTCCTGCCACAGCAAATATCATCGGCAAGGTGGCAAACGGCATTGCGGATGATATGCTGAGCACCACGATTATGGCATCCAGGGCAAAGATTGTTTTTGCTCCTGCCATGAACGTAAACATGTACGAAAATCCCATTCTTCAGGAAAATATAGAGAAGCTGAAGCGTCTGGGGTATCTTTTTATAGAACCGGGCTCCGGACTTCTTGCCTGCGGCGACGTGGGCAAGGGACGTATGGCGGAGCCGGAGGAGATCGTATCCTTCGTTCTGGGACTTCTGGATCAGAATGCGGAAACAGAATCCCGGGAGACGGCAGGGACTCCTGCCCCTCAGGCCGGCGGAGATCTTGCGGGAAAGCGGATTCTGGTGACTGCGGGACCTACGGTGGAGGATATTGATCCGGTGCGCTACATCAGCAACCGGTCCTCCGGAAAGATGGGCTTTGCAGTAGCAGAGGCCGCCCGGAAAAGAGGGGCTCAGGTTACTCTGGTCTGCGGGCCCGTAAATCTGTCCTGCCACGAAGAAATCCGCAGGATCTCTGTAAAGACTACCCGTGACATGCTTGCGGCATGCGAATCTGTATTTGATGAAACAGATATCGTGATTAAGGCTGCAGCGCCGGCGGATTATTATGTAAAGAACCAGTTCGACCGCAAGATCAAGAAATCCGACGGGATTCTCACCATTGAGCTTTCAAAGAATCCGGATATTCTGGAAACACTGGGAAAGAAAAAGGAAGACCGGATTCTTGTGGGGTTCGCTGCAGAAACAAACGATCTGGAGGCTTACGCCCGGGACAAAATGGTGCGCAAAAATCTGGATATGATTGTTGCCAACGATGTATCGGCTCCGGGGGCGGGCTTTGACCACGATACCAACATTGTTACCATTATCCGGGCCAGCGACGGCGCAAAAGTCTCCTATGACAAGATGACAAAGGCAGAGGCTGCCCATATCATACTGGATCAGGTCCTCGACGTGATCCGGGAACGGGAGCGAAAGAGCTGACCGGAAAGGGAGCGAAAATAAGGAGCTCGTTTTCATACAGCAGGTCTGAAAATGAAAAAAACTGCAATGACTGTTCGCAAGAGCAGTCTTTTTTTTATGGAGAGCATGTAAATTATTGACAGAAATATTAGAAGATGGTATTCTGTTTGCGAACGACTTGTAAAAATTTACAATAAAAGATAGAAAAGGAAATTGCAAAATGGATCTTGGGAAAACAGGAGAAATAAAGGCGGTTGCGTATCTTGACCGGAAGGGCTATCGGATCCTGCAGCGGAATTTTCGGTGCAGATTTGGGGAAATCGATGTGATTGCCATGGATGGCGACGTTTTGTGCTTTATTGAGGTAAAGACCCGTACAACCCTCCGGCACGGACTTCCCTGTGAAGCGGTGACAGAAAAGAAAATGCTTCATATCCGACGGTGTGCCCAGGTGTATCTGTCCCGTCACCGCCCGGCCTGCCGGGGAGTGAGGATCGATGTAGCAGAGGTACTGCTTCACAACGGGAGCTTTTATATTCGGATCATTCAGAATGCAGGAGCCTGGTGAGGTGTTTTTTGAAGCATTCCGTCATAAGGACGGGAGGATAAAAGGAGGAATGATATGTATTCAAAGGTAAGGAGCGGAACACTGCAGGGTCTGGACGCTGTAGAGGTGACGGTTGAATCGGATGTGGCATTTGGACTGCCTTCTCTCAATATTGTAGGACTTCCGGATGCAGCCATCCGGGAGTCGAAGGAACGGGTTCGGACTGCTGTTGTAAATTCAGGATTTCGATTTCCAGACAAGCGGATTACGGTCAACCTTTCTCCTGCGGATGTGAGAAAGGAAGGAAGTCATCTGGATTTACCTATTGCAGTGGCGATTTTGGATTCTGCCATGGGCGTCAGAACCTCCGCAGAGGATTATGTGTTTTTCGGAGAGCTGTCTCTTGACGGAAAGCTGAAGCCGGTAAAGGCGGTGCTTCCGCTGCTGGCGGGCCTGCGGCGTCTCGGAGAAAGACGGGCTGTGATTCCCCTGGAAAATCAGGAAGAAGCCTCCCTCATCCGGGATATGGAGCTGTATGCGGCAGAGGATCTTCAGCAGGTAATGGCCTTTCTGCAGGGAAAACAGAAGCTTGTTCCTGTAAAAGCCGGGAAGGAAAGGATCCCGGCGCCGGATTATCCTGATTTTGGGGATGTGGTCGGTCAGGAAACAGCAAAACGTGCCCTTCAGACTGCAGCGGCGGGGATGCATAACCTGCTGATGACAGGTCCTCCGGGGTGCGGCAAGACCTTTCTTGCCAGAAGACTTCCCGGAATTATGCCGGAAATGACCTATGAGGAGCAGCTTGAGGTTACTATGATTCACAGCGTGTACGGAGAAATGCAGGAGGGATGCCGGCTCATGGGGGAAAGACCCTTTCGGGCTCCGGATCACACGGCATCCGCAGCGGCCCTGATCGGAGGCGGCGGGACCAGAATCCGGGCAGGGGAAGCCACCCTGGCCCACCTGGGAATCCTGTTTCTTGATGAGCTTCCCGAATTTTCCAGAAGCGCCGTAGAGGCCCTGCGAAAACCCATGGAGGACGAAATCTGCACCATTTCCAGGGTGTCCGGCAAAGTGGTCCTTCCCTCAAAATTTCTGGCCGTATGCAGCATGAATCCCTGTCCCTGCGGATATTACGGAGACAACCGGCAGATGTGCACCTGTACCTCCGGAGAAATTGTCCGCTACCGCAGCCGTCTTTCCGGGCCGTTTCTGGACCGGATCGATATGGTGCTTCATCTTCAGGTGCCGGCTCTGGAGGATATCCGGAAAGGGAAAAAGGGTCTTACATCTGCAGAAATGAGGCAGAGCGTGCAGCGCGCTGCGCTGATACAAAAAGACCGGTTCCGCAGGGATGGAATCCGGTTCAACTCTCAGATGAAGGAAGAGCATATGAAAAAATACTGCAAAATGGACAAAGAAACAGAATCCCTGCTGCAGCAGGCATTTGAAAAGATGAAGCTCAGCGTCCGTTCCTATGACCGCGTACGAAAAGTGGCGAGAACCCTGGCGGATCTGGACGGATCAGAATCCATCGAATTTTCCCATGCGGCAGAGGCACTGGCCTTTAAGTGCGATCAGGAACTGTTCCGGTAAGGAGGGAAAACACATGGAACGTGAGGAGTATTGTATTATCGAAAAGCAGGATCCCGGATACCCTGAATCCCTGATCCAGCTTGGAAACGACGCCCCGGAGCAGCTGTGGTGTATGGGAAACACAGAGCTGCTGAAGGAACGGTGCGCAGCCGTGGTAGGCTCCAGAAAACCTACCCGTTACGGTCAGTGGGTGGCCTTCGGGGCCGGAAGAATTCTGGCCCGCCACGGAATCGTTACAGTCAGCGGCATGGCCATGGGGTGCGATTCCGAGGCACATAAGGGAGCCCTTTACGAGAACGGGCCTACCATTGCAGTCCTCGGCTGCGGTATTGACATCTGCTATCCCCGGGGAAGTCAGAAGCTGAGAAAACAGATTATGGAAAAGGGGCTTCTGATCACGGAGTTCCCTCCGGGTACACCGCCGACTTCCTTCCGGTTTCCAAGAAGAAACCGCATCATCAGCGGACTGTCGGAGCTGACTGTGGTTGCAGAGGCCGCCCTTGCCAGCGGTTCTCTCATTACGGCAGGCTATGCGGCCCAGCAGGGAAGAGAAGTGCTGGCCGCTCCGGGCAACATTGCAAATCCCATGAGCATCGGCTGCAACAAGCTGATTCAGGACGGGGCTACACCTCTGGTGTGCCTGGACGATATTATCCGGACCCTGGGTCTTTGTGTGACGGCAGAGCCGTCGGAAATAAGGGAACAGCTTGGAAAGGAAGAACGGAAAATCTATGGAATCGTAAAACGCAATGGAGAAATGACGGCAGATGAGCTTGCAGAGGAGGCAGGCGTATCGGTTTCCCAGGCAAATGCTTATGTGACCGTGCTGGAAATCAAGGGGTTTCTGGAAAGCTCCATGGGAAAAATTTTCGCTGCAAAGTAACACTTCAGAATATGAAATAAGGGAAAAGAGATATTGACCCAGGGCGTGTTGATATCTCTTTTTGACGGGGAAAAACACATTATGCCTGCGGTTAACGTGGAAAATATCAGTTGCAAAGTCACAGTAATGCACATATAATCAAAATTTGTAAAGGCAAACTGGTTTCTATTATTAGTTTCTACCATATTATGTACAAAAATGTATGAATGAAAGAGATCGTTTGTTTTCTTTAAGAGAGGAAAGCAATGAAGGATAAATCGCTAGTGATCGTAGAGTCGCCGTCCAAGGCGAAGACCATCGGAAAAATTCTGGGAAGCCGCTATAAGGTCGTGGCTTCTGTGGGACATGTAAGGGATCTTCCGAAGAGCAAGATTGGAATCGATATCGAGAACAATTTTGAACCGCAGTATATCTCCATAAGGGGAAAGGGTGATGTTATCAAGATGCTGAAAAAGGAGGCAAAGGCTGCTTCCAAAGTGTATCTGGCAACCGACCCGGACCGGGAAGGAGAAGCCATTTCCTGGCATATTGCACATCTTCTGGGAATTGATGTAAACACTCCCTGCAGGATTGAATTTAACGAAATCACAAAGAATGCTGTGAAAAACGCCATAAAGAATCCCCGGACCATTGACCTGAATCTGGTGGATGCACAGCAGGCAAGAAGAGTTCTGGACCGTCTGGTGGGTTATCAGATCAGCCCGCTGCTCTGGAGAAAGATCCGCCGGGGCTTAAGCGCCGGCAGAGTGCAGTCTGCGGCCCTTAAGATTCTTTGTGACAGAGAGAATGCTATCCAGAGCTTTGTGCCGGAAGAATACTGGACCGTAACCGCTGTTCTGGAAAAGAACCGGAAAAAATTCAAGGCAGAACTGGTGAAATATAAGGGAAAGAAGATCCGTCCCGCAGCAGGTGCGGAAGCGGATAGGATCATTGCCGCTGTTGAGCATGGGGACTTTAAGGTCATCAAGGTGGAAGAAAAGGAGCGGATAAAAAAGCCTCTCCCTCCGTTTACTACCAGCAGCCTTCAGCAGGAGGCCTCCAACAAGCTCAATTATAATACCCGCCGCACCATGATGATTGCACAGCAGCTGTACGAGGGTGTGGATATCAAAGGACAGGGCACCACGGGTCTTGTGACTTACATCCGAACAGACAGTGTCCGCCTTTCGGAAGAGGCGAAGGAAACCGCAAAGCATCTTATTCTGGATGATTACGGTGCAGAATATCTGGGAAATAATGTTTATGCAAATAAGAAGAAGGATGTGCAGGATGCCCATGAAGCCATCCGTCCCAGCAATCCTCTTCTGAAGCCTGATATGATCAGGGATTCGCTGACAAAGGAGCAGTACAATCTCTACAATCTGATCTGGTGCCGTTTTATGGCCAGTCAGATGGCCGTGGCTGTTTTTGATTCTGTCAGTGCAGATCTGGACTGTCAGGAATATACATTCCATGCAGCCGGATCCAAGATCCGGTTTGAGGGTTATCTGAAGGTATACGATAACAAGGTGGATGAAGATAAGAACACCCTGATTCCGCAGCTGGAAACGGGAGAAATCGTAAAGCATCACAGTGTCACAGGCGAACAGCATTTTACCCAGCCTCCGGCGCAGTATACCGAGGCATCTCTGGTAAAGGAGCTGGAAGACAAAAATATCGGAAGACCGAGTACTTATGCACCGATTGTGGGTACACTTACGGAACGCAAGTATGTGACAAGAGAAAAGAAAAAGCTGGTTCCTACGGATCTGGGACTTCTGGTCAACGATCTCATGTGCGAGTATTTCAAGAAGATTGTAGATGCGGGCTTTACAGCCTCCATGGAAGACCAGCTGGACGATGTGGAAACGAAGGGCATTGACTGGCATCAGGTTATTTCAGGATTCTATGAGGATTTTGAAAAGGATCTGAAGGTTGCGGAGGAATCCATCGAAAAAGTCGTAATTGAAGATGAGCCAACCGGTGAAATGTGTCCGGAGTGCGGACGTCCGCTGGTGAGAAAGCACGGCCGCTTCGGGGAGTTTATTGCCTGTTCCGGTTATCCGGAATGCAAAACCACCATGGCCGTTGTGAAGAAGCTGGGCGTATCCTGCCCGAAATGCGGAAAGGATCTTGTGGAGCGAAAAAGCCGCAGGGGGAAGATCTTTTATGGCTGCGTCGGTTATCCGGAATGCGACCAGGTGTACTGGGACAGACCGTCCCGGAAGAAATGTCCGGAGTGCGGAGCACTCATGACAGAGAAAAACAAAAAAGATTCCATTGTGCTGAAATGCACCTCAGAAGACTGCGGGCACACAGAAACAGTATCAGAGGAATCATGATTGCAAATTACAAGGGTGCACGGAAAGGTGCAATACAGGAGGTAAAAATTGGGAAATATTCAGTTCCATGCAACAACCATCTGCGCTGTGAAGCGCGGAGATGAGGTCTGCATCGGCGGCGACGGCCAGGTTACAATGGGTGAAAGCACCATTATGAAGGGCAATGCAAAAAAAGTGCGCAAGATTTTTAAGAATTCTGTAATTTCAGGATTTGCGGGATCTGTTGCAGATGCCTTTTCGCTGACGGAAAAGTTTGAAAAAAAGCTGGAGGAACACTCAGGCAATCTGAAGCGCGCAGCAGTGGCTCTCGCCCAGCTGTGGCGTTCTGATAAAGGTATGCGCAATCTGGAGGCTCTTATGATTGTGGCAGATAAGGATGAGCTTCTGGTGATTTCAGGAAATGGAGAAGTCATCGTTCCCGATGAGCAGTTCATTGCCATTGGATCCGGAGGCAATTATGCGTATGCTGCGGCAAAGGCATTGTATCATCACACGGATATGTCTGCAGAGGAGATCGTAAGGGAATCTCTGGGTATCGCGTCATCCATCTGTGTATATACAAATTCAAATATTACAGTAGAAAAGCTTTAGGAGGAAATCACAATGGGAAAGTTTTATAATCTGACTCCTAAGGAGATTGTGGCCGAACTGGATAAGTACATCATCGGCCAGGAAAGCGCAAAGAAATCCGTGGCAATCGCTCTGAGAAACAGACATCGCAGAAACCAGCTTTCCGATGAAATGAGAGAAGAGGTCACTCCAAAGAATATTCTGATGGTGGGACCTACAGGCTGCGGTAAGACGGAAATCGCAAGAAGACTTGCAAAGATTATGGAAGCTCCTTTTGTAAAGGTGGAAGCCACAAAGTTCACAGAGGTGGGCTATGTGGGCCGCGATGTGGATTCCATTATCCGGGATCTGGTGGAGGCGTCCATCCGTCTGACAAAACAGCAGAAAATGGAAGAAAAGTATAAAATTGCAGATGAAATGGTGGAGGATCTCATCGTAGATGCCATCATTCCGGAAAAGAAAAAGCAAAACAGGAACTCTTCAAAAGAAAGCAATGCTGCCCAGAGTGACAATCCGTTTGCATTTCTTGCAAATATTCCAGGGATGAACAGCATTCCGGGAATGAACAGCTACCTTCAGTCCCTGGCTCCGCAGCAGACGGCGGAACCGGTTGCTGAGCCGGTTTCTGATGACAGCAACAGCCTGGCAAGAGAACAGGTGCGTCAGCAGCTTCGGGACGGACTTCTGGAAGACCAGATGATCGACATTGATGTGATCGACAATCGTCCCAATATGATCGATCTGGGCGGAAATGAAAACATGAGCATCAGCATCGGAAGCATCTTTGGCGACGCCATGCCAAAGCGCACAAAGAAGAGAAAGGTTTCTGTAAGAGATGCAAGAAAGATCCTGCGGGATCAGGAGGCGCAGAACCTTCTGGATATGGATCAGGTCACAGCAGAGGCTGTGGAAAATGCGGAACAGAACGGAATCGTATTCATCGACGAAATCGACAAGATTGCGGATGATTCCAGCTACGGAAGAGGCCCGGGCGTTTCCAGAGAAGGTGTTCAGAGAGATATTCTGCCAATCGTGGAAGGCAGTGTCGTAAATACAAAGTACGGTCCGGTGAAGACCGACCACATGCTCTTTATCGGTGCAGGTGCATTCCATGTATCAAAGCCTTCGGATCTGATTCCTGAGCTGCAGGGCCGTTTCCCGATCCGCGTGGAACTGGAAAACCTTACGAAGGAGGATCTGAAAAAGATCCTGACCGTTCCGAAGAACGCTCTGATCACCCAGCACAAGCTCCTTCTGGAAACAGAAGGCGTGAAGGTGGAGTTCACGGAGGATGCCGTGGACGAGATCGCAGAGATTGCATTTATCTCCAACGAAAACAATGAAAACATGGGCGCCCGCCGTCTTCATACCGTTATGGAAAAGCTGACGGAGGATATCTCCTTTGCACTTCCGGATCCTGAAATGACGGAGGTTGTCATTGACGGTGCTTATGTAAGAGAAAAGTTTGCTGACAAGATCAACAGTGATGATCTGGACCGCTATATTCTGTAATATAGCATCTGCATAGCATCTGCCAGGCAGATGTCACAAGGAATCCCCGATTTTCATACAATATTAAATCGGGGGTTCTGTTTATGATGCAAAAATCAAATGTCAGAAAGACAGTCAGACACAGAGGGGTTCAGAAAAAATCCATCATAAAAAAAGCGGCAGCAGGGATTCTGGTATTTCTGCTGATTGCTGCTGCAGGAAAGCTTCTCTTCCTTGTGGAAGACTCCATCGGCAGGGCCATGGAAAATGCGGCTGCCATCTGTATCCGGGAGTATATCGAGCAGCTTGTGATCCATGCCCAGAATGAGGTGTTATGCGAAGCTGCGGATACAGGCAGTACCGGTACCCAGCTGATTTCCGCCATGACAGATGCGGAGGGCCGGGTCACCATGGTTCAGCTGAATACAGAAGCGGTCAATCGCATGGGAAATGCCATTTCCGAGGAAGCGAACCGCGATATTTACGACAGAAGGACCCAGACATTGCGGATCAGCATCGGCTCCCTTCTCGGAAGCAAGCTGCTGTCTCAGGTGACGCCTTCCGTGTCTTTTGATCTGATGCCTGTATCGGTCAGTGAGGTAACCTACCGCACTGAATTTGAAAGCGCCGGAATCAATCAGGTGCGGTACCAGGTTTATCTGGAGATCCGCACAGAAGCCAGGGTGCTGGCACCCTTTGTGGCAGACAATATCCGGACGGAAAATACATTCCTCGCTGCTGAGACAGTGATCGTTGGAAATGTTCCGGATACTTATGCGGATGTATCACAGGACAGTCTGTCCGATTTTGTGAACTGAACTGTATAGATTGTATGCAGCACGCACAGGATAAAAGAAAAAGCTTTGTGGGGCGGCCCGGGGCCGCCGGAAGAGGAAAGAGGCGGATATATGTTTGAATTTAATGATAATAATGAAGTAACCGACCGGCACGTTTACCGTGCCATTCTGGTCGGCGTCAGCTTCGGGGAGGATATTTCCGCTTCAATGGATGAGCTGGAGGGTCTTGCCGAGGCAGCGGATGTGGAAGTCCTGGGACGCCTTCTGCAGGATCGCGACCGGCCGGACACTGCGACCTACATCGGAAAGGGAAAGGTGCAGGAGCTGGCGGAAATGTGCGCCAATATGGGGGCCAACACTGTGATCTTCAACAACGAGCTTTCCGGCATGCAGATCAGAAATCTGGAAGATGCAGCCGGCGTGACCATTCTGGACCGGACCATTCTGATCCTTGATATTTTTGCGGCCAGGGCCACCTCCAGTGTCGGCAAGCTTCAGGTGGAGTATGCGCAGCTGCGTTACCGCATGCCGCGGCTGCTGGGCTTTGGGCGTTCTCTGTCCCGTACAGGCGGCGGAATCGGAACCCGTGGTCCCGGGGAAAAGAAGCTGGAGACGGACCGCCGTCACATCCAGTCCCGCATGGACGAAATCCGCAGGGAAATCCGTGAGGCACAGAAATCCAGAGAGGTACAGCGCAGCAGGCGGGAAAAATCAGAGATTCCGGTGGTGTCTCTGGTGGGGTACACCAATGCTGGAAAGTCTGCGCTGATGAATGCGCTGCTGAGAAAAAATGAACGGGAAGAGAAGGCAGTCTTTGAGGAGGATATGCTGTTTGCCACCCTGGATGTTTCCCAGAGAAGCATCCGTCTTGATTCCAATCATGAGTTTATTCTTGCGGATACCGTAGGATTTGTCAGCAAGCTTCCTCATTCTCTGGTAGAAGCGTTTAAGAGCACTCTTGAGGAGGTGACCTTCTCGGATCTTCTCATCCACGTGGTGGATGCATCTGCAGAGGACTGCGAATTCAATATGAAGGTGACTCATTCGGTTCTGAAGGAAATCGGCGCAGGGGAGATTCCGTGTATTACAGTTTTCAATAAAATCGACCGTCTAACGCCGGGACAGGCTCTGCCGGATGCAGAGGGGGAGACTCTTGCCATTTCCGCAAAAGAGGGAACCAATCTTGAGGAACTGACTCAGCTGATCCGAAAGCATATTTTTGCGGACATGCGGCAGGCAAGGCTTCTGATTCCGTATGACAAGGGGTCCGTGTCATCCTATCTGATGGAAAAATGCAGTGTCAGCAGAGTGGAATATGCTCCGTCAGGAACCTATATGGAAGTGGAGCTGAACCCTGCGGATTACAGCCGGCTTGCTCCGTATTTCGTGGAAGATTTTGAGAGTGTGATGTAATGGAAAACTACAGAACCGTTGCCAGGGAGGCAACTGCAGAACAGGTTATAGAAAAGTCCCGTTTTATCGGGTATGTCCGTCCGGTGGAGAGCAGAGAGGAAGCGGAGGAGTTCATCCGTGAAATCCGCGCTGTCCATAAGGACGCCACCCACAATGTGCCGGCATTTGTAATCGGCGACAAGTCCCAGATTCAGTGGGCAAGTGATGACGGAGAGCCTTCCGGAACCTCCGGAGCTCCGGTGCTGCACCTTCTTACAGGGGAAAACATCACCAACACGGTGATTGTGATCACCCGGTATTTTGGCGGCATAAAGCTGGGAACCGGCGGCCTGGTGCGGGCGTATACCGGGACGGCCCGCCTGGTGCTTGAGGAAGCGGGAATCTGCGAGGTCCGGGAGCTGGATGAGCTTCATTTCAATATTGATTATACGCATTACGGACGAATCCAGAATATGGAACAGGCCGGGCGTTTTCGGATTACAGGGTCGGAGTTCGCAGACTCTGTCTGCCTGACTCTGGAAGCAGAGCCTTCCCAGACAGAGGGGATTCTGACGGCTCTTTCTGAGATGACCGGGGGAGCCTGCTCCGGAGATGCTGTCAGAATTGAGAAAATATCCGGGAAAATTTTGATATAAGTGTTGACATGGCCTTGCAGATGTTGTATATTAATGAAGCTGATGCGTGAACGCGGAGTTAACGAAGCGTTCCGCTCCGGCCGAAAAAAATAAGAAAGTTGTTGACAGGATGCTGGGAAAGTGTTAAAGTAATAGAGCGCTTGATGTGCTGGCGTGGCTCAACGGTAGAGCAGCTGATTTGTAATCAGCAGGTTGGGAGTTCGATTCTCTTCGCCAGCTCCATCTTTTTCAACATCTGGACGGATTCCCGAGTGGCCAAAGGGAGCGGACTGTAAATCCGTTAGCTTAGCTTTCGATGGTTCGAATCCATCTCCGTCCACCAGCTATGCGGAAGTGGCTCAGTGGTAGAGCATCGCCTTGCCAAGGCGAGGGTCGCGAGTTCGAATCTCGTCTTCCGCTCCATTTTTTTCGCTTTGGCGATTATGCGGATGTGGTTTAGTGGTAAAACCTCAGCCTTCCAAGCTGATGATACGGGTTCGATTCCCGTCATCCGCTCCAATTTGTGGGCTCATAGCTCAGCTGGATAGAGCAACGGCCTTCTAAGCCGTGTGTCGCAG